>JALVEB010000082.1 GCA_027008705.1 Sedimenticola sp.
TCCTGCCCCAGTAGGCTTCGCCAAGATCCAACAGATATTCCCGGCCATCCTCCCATTCGGCGAGTCGCCGCATCACCCAAACCAGTCTCGGGGCGGGAACCCCTGCCAAATGGTCGCGGAAAGCGGACCAGTAGCCCGCCCGCTGGCCCGCTTCCAATTCGCGCAGCCCCTCGAGCAAGGCGGCGTAGACGCTGATAAGCGGCAGGGACTCGGCGACCTCGCTGCGTGGCGACCGGACCAAGTCCAGCAGCTCGCCAGGATTCAGGGCCTCCAGGTATTCCCGCGCGCGCAGTGGATGGCGGACGGGATCCGCCCATTCGCCCGTGTTCTCTCCCGCCGGAGTCTCGGGCCGGGTCGAATCCAGCAACGAGATACAACCATCCGCGCTACCCAGCAGGGCTTCATCCTGGCCGAATTCGACAATGGTGGTTACGGGGCCGAAGTACTCGGCCGCGCCGAGCGGCTTGCCGTCCCGGTCCACCATCCATACATGCGCATGGTCTCCGCCCAGCAGCCAATAACCATCGGCCGGGCTTTCTTCCGCGCACAGATGGATACTGCGTCTCAGGGTGCTGCCGCAGCCGGCCGTCCAGAGCGGCGCGCCGCTATCTTCATCGAAGGCGAAGGCGATGCCGTCACTGCCCCCGGTCACCACCTGGCCGGATTGCACCGCCAGGGTATAGAGTTGACCGGGCGAGTCGTGCCAGCATTCCGGTGGAGTCAGGACGGCATTCGATTTGATCCACTCTTTTTTCCAACGCCAATGGAGCAGGCGGCCGCGTTCCCGCTCGATCGCCCAGACCCACACCTCGTCCTGGCCACGCTCGCGAATCGCCAACTTGCGCAGACGGGCGTCCGGCTCGCCTTCCCAAAGCACGCGTGGCTCCGCAGGAACGCGACCGAATGACAGCCACATCAGCACCGGACGATTGCGATGGGAGCGCCCGCCAAGCATCAGACCGCCACAATCGCGTATCACCCAGGCGCAGCGCACATCCATCGGAACATCCCAGCGCTCGACGATTTTCAGCCGGCGCCCGAACGGTTGGATCAGGCGCAACTCGCCTCGATTGGTGGCCAACAACAGCGCCCCGGGCTTCTGCGTCAGCGATGCGAGATCCTCGCAAGCGATCAGGCTGGTGGGCATCCCGAGCCAATGGCTTGGCGATGCCGCCCGCGGATGCAGGCTGCCGGTTTCTTTCCAGGCGACACCAAGGCAAGCCGCGGTTTCCATGGCAACGAGTTCACGCCCGTGGGCGATGAATACGATGGCGTCGGTTTTACCCCAACGCCTCAGATGACGGATATATCCGGTGGCGCGCGCGCCACCGCGCACCCACAGCGGCCGGCAGTCAAACATTGCCGGAAGCAGGCTTTTGCGTTGGCTGGCGATCTTCTCGCGAATCTCCTGGATGCGCGATTCCAGATCACCTGTTTCCAAGCCATCGGCAACCAGAGCGGGAAGGTGATCCAGCCATTCCGCATGGCGAAACAACCGCAACCAGAGCCAGTCTGGCGCGCTTTCGGGCAGATCGACCAGCTCCAACAGAACCAGTACCGCCTCGATGGATCGTATGGGCCGCTTGTTGGCCTCCCTGCAGGTGGCGATCCAGCGCCAGATCCGTGCCAACAGCTCTTCATGCACCCGAGCGAGCGATTCGGCGCCAGCCGCGTCATATCCTTGCTTGAACGCACGCACCAAACGCTGGAATTTCGACGCATATGAATCGGAATCGTCTTCAGCGCCTTGCGCGCAAAGCAGATGATGCTCCAACAGCAAGCGCGCCATCGCGGCGACTGGATAACCGATCTCCTTCAGTCGCTCTTGAAGCTCGCCTTCCGAGTCGCCCCATAGCCGATGCCCGCTGGCGTTCAAGCCCAGGCAATCGCAAAGACGTCGGGTCAGTTCGTCCCGCAACCCGGTAAGCTCTTTGGGACGATGTAGCCGCAGGGGAAACAGGCGGAAATGGCGATCCCGGGCGATGATGCGGCGATCGCCGAAACCGAGCAGACGCACCATCCCCTGGCCGGTGAACTGGTAGTACAAGCTGCGGATATCCGCCTCGCCTTCCTCATCATCGAGCAGATAGATGCGGCCATCGGCAACCGCCGCGAGGATGGCGTAGCCTTCGGCGCGCTCGGGATGCCCGGTAATCAATACATCCTCGATCACGCCACCGAGATAACAATGGCTTTCCGGAGCGTCGCGGCCCTCACGGAAGCGATAGAGGTATCCGTTGTCGCCGGCGGCATAGACGAGTTCCGGTTTGCCTGAGGGGCTGTCGGCGCCATGGATATGGCCGAGCACATGCCGGCCGCCATCGATGCGCGTACCGTCTTGCAGCTCGAGATCATCATCGCGCCAGCGATCGTCGCCATGCGGGATGCAGCTCAATATGGGTTTCATGTCGCCGGACGAGCGGCGTTCGATACGTTCGGGGCCGCGGCTGCGGGAAACCGCTTGCCAATGGTGGGTATGGATGCCATCCGGGCCGGAGATCAGTTGCAGGTCGCCGCGCGGGAAACGGAGCAGAATGACGACCAGCCCTGGAAGGGCGGTCGGGAGTTCCAGCGCCAGTGCGCGCCTGGACAAGAGGCCTTCAGGGAGGTCGTCCACCACATGGCCGCCGTTCTTCCAGCCTTCCATCGGTCCGATAGAATCTCCATTCTCTTCCCATCGCCAGCGCAACAGGCCCACGCGCGTCGGCGCCTGGCAAAGCAACCAGCGTTCATTTGTTCGATCGGGAATCGGCGGCAGCAGATAGAAATGCGCTGGATCGGTGTCCATTTGCACTGGATCGCCGGAGCGCAACAGAAGAGGAAAGGAGGCATCACGCAGTTGGACCAATTTATGGTAGGCCTCCAGGTCTTGACAGCGACAAGGCCCACCCCCGGCTTTCAGACCGTCCAAAACCTTTCCGGCATCGGCGAGCCGGTCCAGAACATCCCAGTATTCCGGAAACAATTCCGAATTCCTGTGAGGCAAGACAGGCCCTCCGTGAACCGATGAAAGAAAAAACGTCAGTAACGACTCAGTCCGCCACTGCAAACAGGGTGATATGGTGACTGTGGAAATACCCTAACCACTTCAGCCAAGCAGCTTGTCAAGGCTATCAACGCTTGGCCGTGCGGTCACGAAATAACCTACTTTCGATCATATACCGGATCGCCGATGGAAAGGCAATGATCTCCATGCCGGCTTCAGGGCAATCGCGCTTGATTTCGCTTGACGCTTCCTAATTTCAAAGGCTTGGCGCTGTCTGAAGCGCCGCTGCCCGATCCGCTGCGCTTGATCGGGCCTACGCCTTGACAAGCCAATGGCATTTCAGCGCGGTTGCGCGGATGCCGGCCGGGACCACGTCGTCCAATCGCCCAAGTGATTGAGAAGGCAGGGATGGTGTCGGCTCGGAAAACCTCGGAGGCAGGAATGCCGACGCGGGGCCTTCAAGGAGGAATGCACGGCGTTTTTCCGAGCCGACACCTCCCCTGCCATGGGTTAGATGACTCGGCCCTGGGATGCCGGCCTGGGCAATCGCGCCTAATTTCGCTTGACGTTTCCTGGTTTCAAAGGCTTGGCGCTGTCGCCCGATCCGCTCGCTTGATCGAACCTACGCCCATATGGCAAAAAAAAACCGCTGTAGGCCGGTTCAAGTACCGCGGCACCGGCTGCGGCCGGTGCCGCGCAATGGCGCCGCTGCCCGATCCGCTGCGCTTGATCGAGCCCGCGCCCTGTCGGGTCAATGGCATTTAGGTGCGATTGCCCTAGATGCCCTGGATGCCGGCCCTGTCAACCCAATTCTAAAATGTCCCCTTTTCTCCCAAGCTGAAATGTCCCCTTGGGGCCTCGTCAGGTAGTGGAGGGAGGCGAGGAGGCTTTTCCCCGCCTCCAGGGGTGGTCAGGCGCTGGTT
>JALVEB010000083.1 GCA_027008705.1 Sedimenticola sp.
ACAGCGGGACAACCGAGGGCCATCGCGCTTCATTTCGCTTGACGTTTCCTGAATTCATAAGGCTTGGCGCTGTCGCCCGATCCGCTCGCTTGATCGAACCTGCGCCCACATTGCAAAAAAAAAAAACGCTGTAGGCCGGTTCAAGTACCGCGGAACCGGCTGCGGCGGCGCCGCGCAATCGCGCCGCTGTCCGATCCGCTGCGCTTGATCGGGCCGACGCCTTGCCTGATGAATGTCATTTCAGCTGGTGGGCTGAGTGGTTACGGTGTTTTCACATTAAAGAAAGCGTCGCCGGGGTCGTTACAGGGAGTACTGTCGAAGCTGGATGGTTTTTTGCCATAGACCGGTTTCGAGTCATGATCCTCCTCCGGCGCTAGGAGCCAGATCCCGCGGGGTCGCCGCTCCAAAGAATAGCGCTTTCGAGCCTGCCAGCCCTGGCGGGCTCTTTTTTTGTCCGTCAGCGATCGGCCCGAGGGAAGCGGAGGGTCAGCGTGAGCCCGCCGTGCGGGCTGGTTTCGCTCAGACGGATGCGCGCCCCGTGCAGTTCGGCGATGCGCGCGACGATCGACAAGCCAAGTCCGCTGCCCTGGGTCATGCGATGCTCGCTGGCGCGGTAGAAGCGGTCGAACACGCGCTGGCGCTGCGCGGCGGGGATGCCGGGGCCGTTGTCGGCGATCTCGAGAATCACGGTATGCTCGTCGACGCGGGTGCGGATGTCGATGCGGCCGCCGCGCGGGGTGTAGCGGAGGGCGTTGCCGACCAGGTTGCGCAGCAGGATCTCGATGGCGGTGGCGTTGGCGCGGATCGGCGCCTGCCGGCAATCGCAATGCTGCACGCCCAGATCGATGTTTTTTGCCAGCGCCTCGTCATAGAGCGCGGCGACACAGGCGCTGATCAGGGGGCACAGCGTCATCTCGTGGGTTTCCAGTGTCTCTTTCGATTCCGGTTCCAGGCGCGCCAGGGTCAGCAGTTGCTCGATCAGATGGGCGGTGCGGTCCACGCCGTTGTGGATCTGTTGCAGGGCGTTCTCTCGTTCGTCGTCGTCGCGCGCGCGACGCGCGACCTCGGCCTGGATCTTCAGCGCGGCCAGCGGGGTGCGCAGCTCGTGGGCCGCGTCGGCGGTCACGCGGCGCTCCCGCGCGAGGGCATCCTGGAGGCGCGCCAACAGGTGATTGATGGCGCCCACCAGGGTGTGGATCTCGCGGGGGACGCGGCGGTCGTCGAGCGGCGCGAGGTCTTCCGGTGAACGGCTTTCCACCAGTTGGCTGACGCGCCGCAGCGGGCGCAGGGCGTCACCGATGATCAGCCAGCTGAGCAACAGCAGGCCGGGGATCACCAGCAGCAGCGGGGTTACCAGGGTCGAGGTGATGCCGGTACGAAGCTGCTTGCGGATGTGGACAGGTTCGAGCACATGCACGCGGAAGCCGTGGCGATCGTCGCTCACGGAATAGACCCGCCAGGTTTTGCCGTTGGCGACGATTCTGGCGAGGCCGGGCGGTGCGTCGACCTCTTGGCTCAGTTCCTCGGACGAGTTGATGACGAGGGCGCCGAGGGCGATCTGGAAGACGATGTCCTGACGCGGTTCGGCGATTGCCGGCAGATTGTCGACCGGCAGCAACGGTTGTTCGTCCTCGAGAATTTCATGGCGCACCAGGGAATACAGGGTATTGCCGAGCAACACCAATTGTTGGTCGAACAGTTGGTCCACCTCGTGGCTGGCCTGGTAGTAGGCATAGACCGCGGTAAGCAGCCAGCCCAGGGCGTAGAGTCCGGCCAGTGGAATCAGCAGGCGCCAGCGTATTGAACGTTTCATTCCCGCTTTTCCATCATGTAGCCGATGCCGCGCACGGTGCGGATCCAGTCCTTTCCGAGCTTTTTGCGCAGATGATGGATGTGTACCTCGATCGCGTTGCTACCGACCTCGCTGTCCCAGTCGTAGATCGAATCCTCGATACGCGAGCGCGACAGCACCCGACCGAGGTTGCGCAGCAGGGTTTCGAGAATCGCGAACTCGCGTTGCGACAAGGTGATGATCCGGCCGTCCAGCGAGACCTGACGCGCCGCCAGATCGAGCCGTAGCGGACCGTTATGAAGCGCCGGCGTGGCGCGTCCGCCGGCGCGTCGCAGCAGGGCGCGCAGGCGGGCGCTCAATTCGGCGAAATCGAAGGGTTTGGTGAGGTAGTCGTCGGCGCCGGCGTCGAGCCCGGCGACCCGCTCGGGCGGGGCGTCGTGCGCGGTCAGGATCAGCACCGGGGTGTGGTCGTCACGCGCGCGCAGGGCGCGCAGAATCTCCAGCCCGTGACGGCCCGGCAGACCGAGATCGAGAACGACCAGATCGAAACGGCCGCCGGACAAGGCTTGTTCGGCTTCCAGGCCGTTCTGGATCCAATCGACCGCATACCCATCCTGACGCAGGCCGGTCTGGATGCCGTCGCCGAGCAAGGGGTCGTCTTCCACCAGCAACAGTCTCATCGCTTTACCCGGGTTGGCGTCGATATCGACGAGGATAAGGCCCTTTGCTTAAGGTGGTCTTAGCTGGCACCGCGGACCGGGGACGGATCCCTGTTCGCGCAAGCATCGAGGCATGCCATTGTTTCCCGCGGTCGGACTGGAATCAACCCGTTTCATCGGCCCAGTCGCGCGCTTGCAGGTAGCGCTCATAGAGGCGCGCCTCGGGAGTGCCCGGCGCCGGGCGGTAGTCATAGTGCCAGGCCACCAGCGGCGGCAGGGACATCAGGATGGATTCGGTGCGACCGCCGGATTGCAGCCCGAACAGGGTGCCGCGGTCGTAGACCAGGTTGAACTCGACATAGCGTCCGCGGCGGTAGAGCTGAAACTCGCGCTCGCGGCTGCCGTATTCGTGATCGCGGCGGCG
The DNA here is from genome assembly GCA_027008705.1 of Sedimenticola sp. Classification (GTDB taxonomy): domain Bacteria; phylum Pseudomonadota; class Gammaproteobacteria; order Chromatiales; family Chromatiaceae; genus JALSSX01. The sequence goes on from JALVEB010000083.1 coordinate 2,876, forward strand.
TCGCACGATCGGCAGGTAGGCCGGGAGGTAGTGATCGCCGACCGAGCGCATCAGCGCGAATGCGCTGTCGAAATCGGGCTGGTTCCAGTCGTCGAAGAAGAGTCCGCCGATGCCGCGCGGTTCGTCGCGGTGTTTCAGGAAGAAATAGTCATCGCACCATTGCTTCAGTCGTGGATAGGTATCGGCGCCGAACGGCTCGCAGGCCGCGCGCGCGGTGCGGTGCCAATGCACGCAGTCCTCGTCGAAGCCATAGTAAGGCGTCAGGTCGAAGCCGCCGCCGAACCACCATACCGGCGCTTCGCCGGGTTTTTCGGCGACGAAGAAACGCACGTTGGCGTGCGAGGTCGGGACGTAGGGGTTGCGAGGATGGATCACCAGCGAGACCCCCATCGCGCGGAAGCCGCGCCCGGCGAGCTCCGGCCGTTGCGCGGTGGCCGACGCCGGCAGGTGATCGCCATGCACCAGCGAGTAATTGACCCCGGCCTTCTCGAACAGCTGGCCCTCGGCGAGCACCCGGGTGCGTCCTCCGCCGCCGGCGTCGCGCTCCCAGCGGTCTTCGAGGAAGGCGTTGCCGTCCTCGGCGGAGAGCGCGTCGCAGATGCGGTCTTGCAGCGTTTGCAGGTAAGCGGAGACGGATTCGATGTCGATGGGCATGATTCTTCCGGTTAGCGGATACGGGAGCCGCCGAGCAGGTCTTGGATACCGGTCGGCGCGGACAGCCCGCCGAGCGGGCCCGGCAGGAGGTAATCGAGATTGTCGCCGAACTGACGGCGGATCGCCAGCCGGTCGCGCGCCGGCGGCCGGCCGCTGAGGTTGGCGCTGGTGGACACCAGCGCACCGCCGAAAGCGCGGCACAAAGCCGCCAGCGGCGGGTGCGCGGTGACCCGCACCGCAAGGCTGTGGCGAGCGCCGGTCAGGTAATCCGGAGTAGCGGTGGCGGCGGGCGCGATCCAGGTATGCGGGCCGGGCCAGCGCGACAGCAGCCGCGCATGCGCCTGGGGTTCCAACGGCGCCAGCCAGGGGGCGAGTTGCGCGGGATCGGCAGCGACCAGGATCAGCCCCTTGCTCGGCGGGCGCCGTTTCAGCGCCAGCAGGCGCGCCACCGCCTCGGGATCGGCCGGATCGCAGCTCAGTCCGAAGACCGCCTCGGTCGGGCAGGCAACCACGCCGCCGGCGCGCAAGACCCGCGCCGCTTCGCGCAGCGCCCAGGGGTTCACCGCGCCAGAGCGGCTTGCAGCTCGGCGTCCTTGGCCTGTACCGAGGCGGCGTTCGCGTCGCGCGCGGCGCGGATGCGCTCCGCCAGCGCGGCATCGTTCAAGGCCAGGATCTGGGCCGCCAGATGGCCGGCGTTGGTGGCGCCGGCCTTGCCGACCGCGACCGTCGCGACCGGGATGCCCCCCGGCATCATCACCGTCGACAACAGCGCGTCCATGCCCTGCAACGGGCCGGCGTCCAGCGGCACGCCGATCACCGGTTTGATCGTCAACCCGGCGGTCACGCCGGCGAGATGCGCGGCCAGGCCGGCGGCGGCGATGAAAACCGCGCAGCCCCGCCGGTCGGCATCGGTGACATAATCATGAGTGGCAGCCGGGGTGCGATGCGCGGAGGTGATGCGCACCTCGAACGGGATCTCGAAGCGGCGCAGAGTATCGAGCGTGGCCTGCATGACCGGCAGATCCGAATCCGAGCCCATCAGCACGGCGACGAAGGGTTGCTCCATGGGTTTCTCCGGGGTTGGAAAATTGCCCGACGATACCGCAACGCACTGGGCGTTGCCAGTCCGGAGGCTTGTGTTGGCAGGGCCATCGCGCTTCATTTCGCTTGACGTTTCCTGATTTCAAGAGCTTGGCGCTATTGCCCGATCCGCCACCTTGCATCGGACCCATGCCTTGTCAGGGCAATGGCTTTTAAGCGCGCTTGCCCTCCCTCGCACCCGTGGACGTCGTTGCGGACGCTCGCCATGGAATGGGCTATGGCTCGTTTCCGCGCCTGGCCCACGGGCGCGAGGAACGGTCTCGAAAATCCGAAAATTCACGGGCGACGAGTATCACCTCGGATCCGGCGGGGGGTTAGGGCGCTTGAGCGCGCCTTTGCGCTCAGGCCGGTGGTTCGATCGGTTCGGCGTAGGAGCAGTCTTTCTGCGGGCAAACTTTTTCCGTGCCGCGACGTTTGGTGGTTTTGATCGTCAGGATCGGCCAGCCGCATTGCGGGCAGGGCTCGGCGACGGGTTCGTTCCAGATGGCGTAATCGCAGTCCGGATAGCGCGAGCAGGAGTAGAAGATCTTGCCGCGCCGTGATTTGCGCTTCATCAGGCTGCCCTGGTTGCATTTCGGGCAGCTCACGCCGGTATCGACGGGCTTTTCGAGCGGTTCGATGTGCTTGCATGCCGGGTAGTTGCCGCAGCCGATGAATTTGCCGTAGCGGCCGGTCTTGATCACCAGGTCGCCGCCGCAGTCGGGGCATTGCCGGCCCTCGATCTTTTCGGCCTCGGGGCGTTCATCGCCATCGTCCCCGAGGTTGCGGGTGTAGTCGCATTTCGGGTATTGGGTGCAGCCGATGAAGCGGCCGTGCCGACCGAGGCGGATCGAGAGTTTTTCGCCGCATTTCGGGCAGTTTTCGTCGATCTCTTCCTGGGTTACGTCGGAGCGCTTGACGTTCTTGTCGGTCTCGTCGATCTTGTCCTTGAACGGCCGCCAGAACTTGCGCAGCAGCGGTACCCATTCTTCCTCGCCGCGCGCGACGGCGTCGAGTTCGTCCTCGAGATGGGCGGTGAACTCGTAGTCGACGTAGCGCGTGAAGTAGTTGCTCAGGAATTTGTTGACGATGCGGCCGACATCGGTGGGGTGAAAGCGCTTTTTTTCCAGCACTACATAGCCGCGGTCCTGTAGCGTCGAGATGATCGAGGCATAGGTCGAGGGCCGGCCGATGCCGTACTCCTCCAGCGCTTTCACCAGCGAGGCTTCGTTGAAGCGGGGAGGTGGTTCGGTGAAGTGTTGCTCGCTGCGGATCTTCTTGAGGCGCACGCGGTCGCCCTCCTTCATCGGCGGGAGCAGTTTTTCCTTGTCGTCGGCGGTTTTTTTGTCGTCGTCGGTGCCTTCCAGGTAGACGCTCATGAAGCCGGGCTTGGCGATCGTCGAGCCGGTGGCGCGAAAGCGGTTGCCCTCGCCGCAAGCGAATTCGATGCTGACGGTGTCGATCGTCGCCGGGATCATCTGGCTGGCCACGGTGCGCTTCCAGATCAGGGTGTAGAGTTTGAGTTGGTCGCGGCTCAGGTGGGCCTTGATCTTCTCCGGCGCGTATTCCATCGAAGCCGGCCGGATCGCCTCGTGGGCCTCCTGGGCGTTCTTCGATTTGGTTTTGAACCTGCGCGGGGCCTTGGGTACCTGATCCTGGCCGTAGGTCTCGCGGATATAGGCGCGGATGTTGTCAAGCGCCTCGTCGGCGAGGTTCACCGAATCGGTACGCATGTAGGTAATCAGGCCGATCGCGCCGTTGCCGACGTCGATGCCTTCATAGAGCTGCTGCGCGGTGCGCATCGTGCGCTGCGCGGTGAAGCCGAGCTTGCGCGAGGCCTCCTGTTGCAGGGTCGAGGTGGTGAACGGCGCGGCCGGGTTGCGCTTGCGCTGTTTCTTCTGCACCTGGGCAACGATCAGTTCGCCGTTGGCGGCTTGGAGCAGCTTGCGCTCGGCCTCGTGGGCGGTATCGCCGTCGGTGATGCTGAATTGGCTGATCTTCTCGCCCTGGTACTGCACCAGCTTGGCGTCGAAGGCTTTGCCGTCTTTGTCCAGGTCGGCTTCGATGGTCCAGTATTCCCGCGGGACGAAGGCCTCGATCTCCTCCTCGCGTTCGACGATCATGCGCAGCGCCGGGCTTTGCACGCGACCGGCGGAGAGCCCGCGTCGCACCTTTTTCCACAGCAGCGGCGAGAGGTTGAAGCCGACCAGGTAGTCCAGCGCGCGCCGCGCCTGCTGGGCGTTGACCAAGTCTTGCGACAGCTCGCGTGGGTGAGCGATCGCCTCTTGTATCGCGTTCTTGGTGATCTCGTGGAAGACCACGCGGTAGACCGGTTTGTCCTTCAGTTTGTTGCGTTCCTTCAACAGCTCGTAGAGGTGCCAGGAGATCGCTTCGCCCTCACGGTCCGGGTCGGTCGCGAGATACAGCGCGTCGGCCTTCGCCATGCGCTTGGCGATCTCCCTGACGTGCTTGTCGTTGCGCTCGATGACCTGGTATTTCATCGCGAAGTCGTGCTCGGGATCGACCGCGCCTTCCTTCGGCACCAGATCACGAACATGGCCATAGGAGGCGAGCACCTGGAAATCCTTGCCGAGGTATTTCTCGATGGTCTTCGACTTGGCCGGGGATTCTACGATGACAAGATTCATGCGACGGATGTTTCCGGGGGTGGGCGTTCAGGGTTTGCGCGGCGCGCTTCCTGGCAATCGCGGCATTGCGGATGCGCTGTCAAGCCGCCGGCGCCTGCATCGCGCCGGCCGGCGTTGTCAATGGATGTAGGAGGACGGGCCGTCGAAAACCAGATCCGCCATCAGCGCATGGGCGGATTCCGATCCGGGCTGATTGATCAGCACCAGCAGCACGATCCATTTCACATCCTCGACGCTCAGCGCATCGCTGTCGAGCGCCATCGCGCGATCCAGCACCAGCTCGCGGGAACGCGCGTCGAGGATGCCGTTCTGCTCGAGGAACAGCAGCAAGCCCTGGGCGTCGGCGTCCAGGCGCTGTCGCTCGTCCTCGGTGTAGACGCGGAAGGAGTGCGAAACGCGCGCCTGTTCGCGCTGCACGATCTGTCGTTCGGTCAGCTCATCGAGCCATTGGAACGCCTTCTGGATCTCCGGGTTCGGGAAGCCGGCCTGCATCAGCTCCTCCTGGAGCATGATGTGATCCGGCGCGGCGTCTTCGGGGTTGTCCAGATAGTTCTCGTAGAGATAGATCAGGACATCGATGACATTTTCGTTCACGTTCAGACAACCTCGGATGTGGTGCGACAGTAACGGCCGCCCGCGGCGGCCGTGACACGTCCTTGCAATTCCAGCATCAGCAACATCGAGCTGATGGATTCGGCCGGGAGGCCGCTGCGGGAGACCAGTTCATCGACGGAGATGGGGTCGTGCCCCATGTTCCGCAAGAGGAGCCGGTATTCCTCATCCAGCTCCGGCATCATATCAGATGCTTCGGCCGATGTCGGGGAAGGCGCCTCGGTTCCGGCCTCCAGGCCGGCGAGCAGGCTGCCGAGCTCCTCGATGACATGCTGTCCGGTTTCGGCCAGCTTGGCACCCTGGCGGATCAGCTGGTGGCACCCCCGCGCCGCGGGATTCTGAATCGAGCCGGGCATCGCGAATACCTCGCGCCCCTGTTCCGCGGCGTGACGCGCGGTGATCAGCGAGCCGCTCTTGATCGTGGCCTCGACCACCAGCACCCCCAGCGAAAGACCGCTGATGATGCGGTTTCGGCGGGGGAAATGCCCCGCCCGGGCGGGGGTGCCGGGTGGGAACTCGCTGACCAGCGCACCGGCGGAAGCGACGATCTCGCGCGCCAGATCGCGGTGGCGGGCCGGGTAGACCCGGTCCAGCCCGGTACCGGTGACCGCGATCGTGCGTCCGCCGCGCAGCGCGCCCCGATGGGCGGCTCCGTCGATGCCGATCGCCAGCCCACTGGTCACCACCAATCCGGCGGCGGCCAGATGGGCGGCGAAATCCTCGGCCGCGCGTATCCCCTGCGGCGTGGGGTTACGGCTGCCGACCATGCCGATCTGCGGCAGCGTCAAAACGGCCGGGTCACCGGTGACAAACAGCGCCAATGGCGGATCGGCGAGGGTCGCGAGCAGCTTGGGATATGCGGTGGAGCCGTATGGAATCAGGTGATTGCCATCGCGCGCGAGCCATGCCTGGTCGGCGTCGAGCCGGGCCTCGTCGGGCGCGGCCAGCCATTTTCGGGTGGTTTCCGGGAGCCGTTCCCACGCAGCCCGCACCCGCTGCGGAATGGGCCTGTCCGGCGCGCTGTCGGGCGTATCCAGCAGCTCGCGCAAGCGGCGCGGACCGAACCCGGGGGCCCGGACCAGCGCCAGCCATTCTCGCTGTTGGTCATCCGCTGGGGGCGCGATCGCTTTTACTCCGGAGAACGCACCCGGTCGAGCACATGCAGCGAGCGGGTGGCGCGCATGATCAGGCCGAAGGACAGGCGGTCGAAGACGCGGAACACCATCAGCGTGCCGGCGATCTCGTCGGGCAGTTGAACCCGTTCCCGCCCATGGCCGCGCACCGGGTCGATCACACGATCTCCCTTGTGGTAGACCTGGAGCACATCCCCGGGCGCAAGGCCGTCGGCGCGCCCCCGGTCCAGCGTGACGATCTGGTATTGGCCGATCTCGGCGACGCCATTGTAGACATCAATGATCGAGCCGGAGACCGGCCGCTCCGGCGCCTTCGGGTAGAACGCGCTCAGCGCGGTGTCGGTGGCGGGCAGCAGGCGGTCTCCGCGCAGCATCTCGATCTGGCTGGCGAGCATGCGGAAGGTGGCCGGGTCGCCATCCCGAAGCTTGCTCGCGGTGCCGATGAAATCCGCCGAGTAGCCTAGAATCTCGCCGCTGTCGGCGTCGCGATAGGCCTTGCCGGGGCGCACGATGTCGAAACGTTGGCCATCGCCTTGCAGGTCGCGCACATAGAAGCGGACGCCGGCGCTGCCGAGCAGGTGCTCGTCGGCGACCGCGAGGACATAGGGCGCCTTTTCGGCGTCGCCGGGCTCGAGGACGTGCGGACGGCTCAGAAACGGCGCGATCACGTCCAGCGGGATGCTGGGAATGGCCTGACCGAGCGGGGAGCGGCGCACCTGGGGCGAGAGCCGGATCACGCCGTTGCCCTGACGGCGCAGCACCGGCCGGCCATCGATGAAGGCCAGTTCGAGCACGTCACCGGGGTAGATCAGGTGTGGATTCTCAATCTGTGGATTGGCCTGCCAGATATCCGGCCAACGCCACGGATCGCGCAGAAACAGGGCGGCAATGTCCCACAGGGTGTCGCCTTTCTTTACGACATAGGTATCGGGATGGCCGTCTTTCAGCACCGCCGGCGCGGCGTTGAGCAGGGCGGTCGACAGCAGCAGCAGGCAACAGGCGACGAGTTTGGCGAAAGACATCGATTCAGGCTCCTGGTGGGCATCCTTGGCGGCGCGCCCGGTTGTCAGATTTGGCGTTTTACCCGGTTTCCCGCGACCGGGGAGGCAACGCCCTGGGCCGGGATATGGGAAACCGCATTCGCAAAATGTTAGCGGAATCATCGCGAACTTTATACTGTCTCGCGAATCCATGCACATGGATGCCGACGGATTCCGCGGGGAGTCACGGTTTTTGTGACCGTTTTCGTCAAATCGCGCCGATCGGGCTACAATATGGCAGGGTGCGAGGCGTGCTGGAGCCGCTTCTCATTGCCAATCACGTTGCAAGCTGGTGGAATATGGCCATTCTTGAGATCCTGCACTTTCCCGACCCCCGTTTGCGGAACAAGGCCCGGCCGGTCGCCGAGGTCGACGACGACATTCGCCGGCTGGTCGATGACATGTTCGAAACCATGTACGATGCCCCCGGCATCGGCCTTGCCGCGGTACAGGTCAATGTGCAAAAGCGCATCGTCACGATCGACGTCAGCGAAGAGCAGAACGAGCCCCGGGTGTTCATCAACCCCGAGATCCTCCTGGCCGAAGGCGAGGAGGAGACCCGGGAGGGCTGCCTCTCGGTGCCCGGCTATTTCGACACCGTGAAACGTGCCGAAAGGGTGCGCGTGCGCGCCCTGGATCGCGATGGCCGGCCCTTCGAACTGGCAGCCGATGGCCTGCTCGCGGTTTGCATCCAGCACGAGATCGATCATCTCGACGGCAAGCTGTTCGTCGATTATCTGTCGGGCCTGAAGCGTCAGAAGGTACGCAAGCTGTTGAGCAAGCGACAGCGCGAGGCTGTCGCCGGCGCCTGATGTTTTCCCGGCCGCCTCGGCCGCTCTCCAGTCCAATCGAGTTTCCCCAGCGATGAATTCCAGCCCCCGTATCCTGTTCGCCGGCACCCCTGAGTTCGCCACCGCGCCGCTGCGCGCATTGCTTGATGGCGGCTATTCCGTGACCGGGGTCTATACCCAGCCCGACCGCCCCGCCGGGCGCGGTCGCAAGCCGGCGCCGAGCCCGGTCAAGCAACTTGCCGAGGCCCACGCGATCCCGGTCCACCAGCCGCTCCACTTCAAGGAAGAGGCCGACCTCGCCGCGCTTGAGGCGCACCAGGCCGACCTGATGGTGGTCGTCGCCTATGGTTTGCTGCTGCCCCGGCGCGTTCTCGAGGCGCCCCGCCTCGGCTGCATCAATATCCATGCCTCGCTGTTGCCGCGCTGGCGCGGCGCGGCGCCAATTCAGCGCGCGATCGAGGCCGGCGACGAGGAGACCGGGATCACCATCATGCGCATGGACGAGGGCCTGGACACCGGCGACATGCTCTACCGCCTGTCCTGCCCGATCCTCCCCGACGATACCGGCGGCAGCCTCCATGACCGCCTTGCGCCCTTGGGTGCGCGGGCGCTGATCGAGTCGCTGCCGGGGATTCTCTCGGGCGAGTTGGAGGCGCGACCGCAGGACGATGCCGGCGCGGTCTACGCGCGCAAGCTGAGCAAGGCCGAGAGCCAGATCGACTGGACGCGCCCGGCGATCGAGATCGAACGCAAGGTACGCGCCTTCAATCCCTGGCCGGTGGCGCAAACCCGCTGGCGCGACGCCAATCTGCGCATCTGGCGCGCGCGCGCGCTGAGCGACTCCGCCGGGGATGCCGGGCCGGGGCGCGTGGTCGGTTCCGGGCGCGACGGCCTGCGCGTGGCCACCGGCGACGGCCTGCTGTGCATCGAAGAACTGCAACTGCCAGGCAAGAAGGCGATGCGCGTGGCGGACTTCCTGAACGCTCATTCGCCGCTCGGCGACGTACTTGGGCGCTGAGGCGCGCGCGATCGCCGCGCGCGCCATCGCCGGGGTGTTGCGCGGGGCTTCGTTGAGCGAACGATTGCCGGCGCTGGAAGAGCGCGTCGCACCGCGGGATCGCGCCTTGCTGCGCGAGTTGTGTCATGGCAGCTGCCGCTACGCGGTCCGGCTCGAATACTGGCTCGGGCAACTGCTGGCGCGGCCGCTGAAGACGCGCGAATACGAGGTGCGGGCGCTGCTGCTGAGCGGTCTCTACCAGCTCGAATACCTGCGCGTGCCGCCGCACGCGGCAATCTCCGAGAGCGTCGAGGCGGCGCGTCTTCTCGGCAAGCCCTGGGCCGTCGGTCTGGTCAACGCGGTATTGCGCAACTTTCAGCGCCGTCGCGATGCGCTGTTGGTCTCGGCCGGGCGCATTGACGCGGTTCGCCATGCCTGCCCGGGTTGGTTGCTCGGCCGTTTGCGCCGCGCCTGGCCGGAACAGGCAGACAAGGTTCTCGATGCCTGGTTGCAACGCCCGGCGATGACGCTGCGCGTCAACCGGCGACGAAGCGATATCGAAAGCGCTCGCGCGCGTCTGGCCGCCGCCGGCATCGAGGCCCGGCCGGTAGCCGGCGCGCCCGATGCCTTACGCCTGGAACGAGCAGCGCCGGTGGAGCGGCTGCCCGGCTTCGCCGAGGGCGAACTGTCGGTGCAGGACACCGGCGCGCAGTTCGCCGCGGCCTTGCTCGCGCCGCGCGACGGGCAGCGTGTGCTCGATGTGTGCGCCGCGCCGGGGGGCAAGAGCGGCCACCTGCTCGAACGCGCGGATATCGAACTGACCGCGCTGGATGTCGATGCCGCGCGCCTGGCGCGGGTGGCCGAAAACCTCGATCGCCTGGGTCTGACAGCGCGGTTGGAGCTCGCCGACGCCAGCCTCGCGGAAGGCGCCTGGTATCGATGCGATTACGATCGCATCCTGGTCGATGCGCCCTGTTCCGCCACTGGAGTGATCCAGCGCCATGCCGATATCAAACTGCTGCGTCGCGACAGCGACATCGAAAAACTGGCCGAACAGCAGGCGCGCATCCTGCGCAACGTTTGGCCGCGCCTGCGCGCCGGCGGTATGCTGTTGTATGTAAGCTGTTCCGTATTGCCCGAGGAGAACGCCGAGCAGATGACCCGCTTCCTGGCCGAACATCCCGATGCCGAGGTGGTGCCGATCGCACTCGACGGCGCTTTCGCGGCCGGTGTCGGCTCTCAGCTTCTGCCGGGATGCGGCCCGTGGGACGGCTTCTTCCACACCCTGCTGCGGCGGAGGCCGGCGTGAGGCGACGCTTCCTCTCATGGCTGTTGCTCGGCGTGCTCGCCTGGCCGCTGGGCGCGCTCGCGTTTCAGGTCGTGAAAGCCAACGCGCGCCTCGGCCACGGTCAGTTCGTGATCGATGTGCTGATCGACTACCGCTTCAGCGAAGACGCGC
>JALVEB010000084.1 GCA_027008705.1 Sedimenticola sp.
CTGACGATTCGGAACTTCAAGCTGTTCGATGAGGTGGAAATCGAACTCGGTGACAGGGTGGTATTGATCGCTCCCAACAACGCGGGAAAGACGACCACCCTTCAGGCTTTGGCGTTATGGGACGTTGGTCTGAGGCGCTCGACCTCGCCATCCTGTTGGCGCTGGCGAGAATACTCGAACACCCGGCGGCGGCGTTGCTCGAAAGCCCCTATGTCCATTATGTCGCCAACCAGCCACGCAGGGCGCAGGAACATTTCTATGGGGTCCGGGAAGCCACCCCCGGTTTGGTGGGCATGGCTATCTATGATCGTCTGGAACAGGCGCCGCCCGTGGACCCGAACCTGATTCAGCGCATGTGGAAAAGGCGGGAAATCGAAAATTATCTGTGCCTTCGCACCGTATTGGAAAAGTATGCCTGGGTGGAGGGAGAAAAACAGCTTGGCGAGTTATTCAGCGATGCCTGGCGTGAAACCATGAGCGAAACCATCGACGAAATCGAGCAGGCATTGAAGGCGCTGGGCAAGCCGGCTCCCTGGTCGCCTGATATCAAGGCCAGTGACGATTTTCTCGACCCCTTGTTCAAACGGTTTTTCGAGAAACTGCAATGGCCCAACCTGATGATGAAAACGGACTATCACAAGCTGGCTGAGCATATCAGTGCAGCGGAAATCCCGGATGAGGTGACGGAAATGCTGGATCTGGTAGTGGATGTGGCCGGTAGAGCCAATGCCCGGGGTGTGGGGTCATGAGCGCCTGTGCCGATGGTTTCCGCGAGCGGCCCAGGCAGCCATTACAGCGCGATCATATCCAGGCGATGGGGTTGTTCCGGGTGGCTGGGCGAGGGTCCTTGAACCAGTAGCGCCATGCCGGAGCGAAAGCCCTTCTTCGCGAGCCATTCTCGACTGAATCGGGTCCACTCGTCCGGCTCCTTATCCAGGAGCACCGGCTCGACGCCGTAAGAGAATCGCAGGGCTTGCGCGCTGGCGGGATGGGTGGTGAACGCGGTTACCGGGACGGCCAGCCGAAAACGCGCGATGTTGCGCGCTGTGGCGCCGCTACGGGTCGGCGCCAGGATGGCGCTGGGGGTGATGTAACGCAGGGTCTGGTCGATGTTCGCGGCGATCAGATCGACCATCTCGGGCGGCTTGCGCGGAGGCAAGACCGGGTTGCCCGAATCGCAAGCGTCGGGGTGGGGTTCAGTGACCGCGGCGATGCGTCCGAGCATCCGCGCGGACTCGACCGGGTAGGCGCCCATCGCCGATTCTTCCGACAGCATGACGCAGTCACTGCCATCGAGGATGGCATTGGCCACATCGGTGGCCTCGGCGCGTGTCGGTCGCCGGACATGGGTCATCGAGGCCAGCATCTGGGTGGCGGTGATCACCGGGCGGGCTTTTTGCCTGGCCTTGCGGATCAGCTCCTTCTGCTCGATGGCGATGCGCTCGATCGGGATCTCGACGCCGAGATCGCCGCGCGCCACCATGATGCCGTCGGCGACGTCCAGGATGGCATCGATATGTTGCAAGGCCTGGGCGCGCTCGATCTTGGCGATCAGAAACGGATGGTAATCCAGGGCATCCGCCGCTTCGCGCACCGCTTCGATGTCATCGGCGCGGGAAACGAACGATTGACTGACCGCGTCGATACCCTGCTCGCTGGCGAACCGCAGCCAGCGCCGGTCATTGTCGGTGAAAGCCCGGATGCCGAGATCGATTCCGGGCAGATTCAAGCCCTTGTGAGAGCGGATCTCTCCACCGACCCGCACGCGGCAGTGGATCTCGTTGCCGCATGCCTGCTCGACCTCGAGCTCGATGAGGCCGTCGTTGAGAAACAGCCGGTCGCCGGGTGAAACGACCTCCGGCAGACGCGTGAAACTGACCGATACGCGCCGCGCGTCGCCAAGGAGCGACTGGCTCGTCAGGATGAAACGGTCACCCGCCTTCAGCGTCAGCGGTTCTTCCCGCAGCCGCCCGATGCGCATCTTCGGTCCGGCGAGGTCGCCGAGAATCGCAACGCCCCGGCCGCCGTGCCCGGAAGCCGCGCGGATCCGCGCGATGGCGCGCGCGTGGCTGTCGAAATCGCCATGCGAAAAGTTCAGGCGCGCCACGTTCATGCCCGCATCGATCAGGCGTGTCAGTACCTCGGTGCTGTCCGACGCCGGTCCGATGGTGCAGACGATCCGGGTATTGATCGTCATCCCAGGAGCCTCTCTCGCCAGACCGGCTCAGGCCGGTAGCGACGAGAAATGCGCAGCGGCGCGCAGTCCGACCTCGCCCTGGCGTTCCAGGTACTGGCGATAGGCCGGGAGGCTGATGGCGGCGATGATGCCGCCGATGAACAGCAGGATCAGCAGGGCGCCGGTGACCTTGATCGCCAGCGAGTTCGGTGGCGGGGGTGGGCCGTACTGGTTCGGACCCGGCGTGCCGGGCCAGAACAGCATCGCCAGGCTCAGCAGCAGGTTCACGATCGGGATCAACGCGAGCAGGAGAAACCAGCCGCTGAGATTCATATCGTGCAGGCGGCGGATGCCGAACAGGATGCCGAGCACGATGATCGGCAGCCCGGCAAGCAGGGTGACCAGATTCAAGGCATTGGGTGAGGTCGGGTCCGTATTCGGGTCGATGCCGGTGAGTCCGATCAGGAGACCGACCAGAAGCTGGACGATCAGCACCGCTATCATGTTGTAGACGAAATAGCGCATCCGGCCGAGGCGGCCATGGAAGGTCAGGATCTTCAGCGGCGCGTAGTCGTCGTGGTCGCCGACCAGGTCGGCGGCGGGGGCGTGGAACGGGTTGTCAGTCATCCGTTACTCCTCGTGTCTCGGGTTTCATTCTGGCGCATAAGTATACTCGCCGCCACCGAAAGTTCATGGGCGAAGAGTATAGAAATGCCGCCATTCCTCCCCGCTGGCCTGTTGCAGGGCCTGCAGCAGCTCCGGGTTGGGCACGGCTTCGTTCGGGAATACGCTGTGGACGATCAGGAACAGCCGCCCGCTGCCGGCGTTGCGTCGCCAGTTCAACGCGCCCAGTGGTGTCGTCGCGCCACAGCGTGGGCAGGTCCACGGCGCGTCGGGGGCTTGCGCGGCCCGCGCGATCAGCGCTTGCGTGTCGTCCGGGCGAAAGCGGCAGACCGGGCATTGACCGGTGCGGGTATTGCGACCGTGATGGAAGCGTGGCCTGGGGTGCGGGCCGTCCAGCTCGATATGGCAGAAGTCATCGCTGCCGTCGGCCGGAGGCTTGAAGGCCAGGTAGGGCGAGCAGCCGAGGAAGGTGATCAGCCGAAGAAAGCGTTCGCCGGCCAGCCAGCGGCGCGAGTCGGGCGCTAGCGCGTGGTGGTATTCGGCGCCGAGGAAGCCTGAGCGGCGCAGTGTTTCGATGAGCGGGTCTTCATCGACGGCATGATCGCCGGGATGGAGCAGCAGTTTTCCGCTGGACATGGTCGGGCAGCCTGGCTGGGAATGTTATATTGTAACATCGAGATGTGGGCGCGTTCGCGCGGATTAAAGAGGGTGTTGGGGATGAAAGTGGGATTCGCGCTGCTGTTCTGGCTGGTTTCCGCTGGCGCGGGGCTGGCCGCAGAGCCGTTGCGCGTGGCGGTCTCCATCGCGCCGCAGGCATGGCTGGTGGAAGCGGTGGGTGGGCCGGAGGTCGAGGTACTGACGGTGTTGCGCCCAGGCAGTAACGCGGCGACCTTCTCGCCGCCGCCTTCGGTGTTGCGCAAGCTCGGCCGGCAGGCGGTCTATTTTGCGATCGGCGTGCCCTTCGAACAGGCTTGGTTGCCGGCCTTGCGCAAGGCCATGCCGGGTTTGCGCATTGTGGCATTGCAACAGGGGCTGGTGCGCATCGAGGGGGTGGCGCATGCCGGTCATGCGCATGATTTCGATCCTCATGTCTGGACCAGCGTCGCCAATCTGCGGCGCATGGCCGCGCGCATCCGCGATGAGCTGATCCATTTGCGGCCAAGCGAAAGCACGCGTTTCACCGCCAATTGGCGCATGCTCGATGAGCGTCTGAAGCAGCTCGATACCGAGCTGCGGGAGCGGCTGGCCCCGCATCGGGGCGCGGCCTTCATGGTATTTCATCCGGCCTGGGGGTATTTCGCGCGGGATTACGGCTTGCGTCAGATCGTGATCGAGCCGTTCGGCAAGCAGGTGGGTCCGCGCCGCTTGATGCGGCTGATCGAGCGCGCGCGGCGCGAGCGCATTGCCGTGGTGTTCGTGCAGCCGCAGTTTTCGGAGCGTCAGGCGCGCTTGATCGCCGATGCGATCGGTGGCCGCGTGACGCGACTCGATCCGCTGGCGCATGATATTGCCGCGACGCTGCGCCGGGCCGCCCGGGCCTTTGCCAACGAGGCGCGGCGATGAGCGCGCCGGTGGTCGAGCTGGATCGGGTCGATTTCGCCTACCATGATCTGCGCGTGCTCGAGAATGTTTCGTTGCGCGTGGAGGCGGGTGAATTCCTGGCCATTGTCGGCCCGAACGCGGGTGGCAAGACCACCTTGCTGCGCCTGCTGCTCGGCGAGCTGAAGCCGACGCGGGGGCGCGTGCGCGTGCTCGGGCGCAAGCCCGCCGAAGCGCGTGAACTGGTGGGCTACGTTCCCCAGTATCCGCGCTTTCAGCGCGATTTTCCGATCACCGTGCGCCAGGTGGTGCTGATGGGCCGGCTGACGCCCCGCAGCCTGCTGTTTCGCTACAGCCGCGCGGATCATCGCGTCGCCGAGCGGGTGATGCGGCGGGTCGAGATCGCCGACATCGCCGAGCGTCCCATCGGTTCGCTCTCCGGCGGCCAGACCCAGCGTGTGCTGCTGGCCCGCGCGCTGGTCGGCGAGCCGCGCCTGCTGGTGCTCGATGAGCCGACCGCGAACATCGACCAGCGCCGCGAAAGCGATATCTTTGACCTGCTGCGCGAACTCAACCGCGAGGTCACGATCATCGTCGTTTCGCACGACATCGGTTTCATCTCGGCCTATGTCGACCGGGTCGCCTGCCTGAACCGCACCCTGTTATGCCACACCACCGCCGAGCTGGACGCCGAGACCATCCAGCGCATGTACGGCGCGCCCGTCCATCATGTGGAGCATGTCCATGAATGAGGGTTTCTGGACCGCGCTGCTGGCATTCCCGTTTCTGCAACGCGCGCTGATCGCCGCCTGGCTGGCGAGCATCGCCTGTGGCGCGATCGGCAGTTTTGTGGTGGTCAAGCGCATCGGCTTCCTTGCCGGCGGCATCGCCCACGCGGTACTCGGCGGCATGGGCATCGCGCTCTATCTGGGTCTCGATCCGATGGCCGGGGCGCTGGTCGCGGCGGTGTTCTCGGCGCTGCTGGTCGGCTGGGTGACGCTCACCTGGCGCGAGTACGAAGACACCCTGATCAGCGCGATCTGGGCGGTCGGCATGGCCATCGGGGTGCTCTTCATCGCCTTGACCCCGGGCTATGACAAGGACCTGATGTCCTACCTCTTCGGCAATGTGCTGTTGGTCGGCGCGCGGGATCTGTGGCGGATGGCCGCGCTCGATCTGCTGCTGGTGGCCGCGGTGGCGCTCGGTTACCGCCAGTTCGTCGCTGTCGCCTTCGACGAGCATTTCGCCGCCCAGCGCGGGCTGCGCGTGCGTCTGGTCTACCTTGGCCTGCTGGTGCTGGTCGCGATCACCGTGGTGCTGCTGATTCAGATCGTCGGCCTGATCCTGGTGATCGCGCTGCTGACCCTGCCGTCGGCGATCGCCGCGCACTACACCCGGCGGCTCGGCGGCATGATCCTGCTGTCGATGGGGATTGGCGTAACGCTTGCAAGTATCGGTCTGGCGGTTTCATTCCAACGCGACTGGCCGGGCGGGGCGACGATCATCATTGTCACCGGCCTGGCCTATCTGATGTCGACCTTGCTGCATGTCGCGAGGCGGCGGCGATGAGCACGCGTTTGGCGCGTAACGCGGAACGCCTGTGCCGTGCGCGTGGCGCGCGCCTGACCCGCCAGCGGCGGAGCGTGCTCGAGATCGTCGCCGCCTCGAAACGGCCGCTCGGTGCCTACGAGATCCTCGATGCGCTGCGCCGTGAACAGCCCGGAGCGGCGCCGGCCACCGTCTATCGAGCGCTTGACTTCCTGCTGGAACAGGGCTTGGTCCATCGTCTTGAAAGCTTGCACAGCTACATCCGCTGCGTCCATCCCGGCGAGCCGCACCCGGGCCAGTTCCTGATCTGTCGCGATTGCGGCCTGGTCGAGGAGATCGAAGACCCGGCGATCCAGCGCAGCATCGGGCGGGCCGCCGAGCACAGTGGCTTCCAGGCCAGCGACGAGGTCATCGAGATCCGTGGCCGCTGCCGGGGATGCGCGCGATGAAGCGCGTTCTGATCCGGGCGGTGCGCCTCTATGCCTGGCTGGTCAGCCCGCTGCTCGGCAACAACTGCCGCTATTACCCGAGCTGTTCGCACTATATGCAAGAGGCGATCGAGAAACACGGCGCCGGGCGTGGCTTGTGGCTGGGGCTGAAGCGCATCGGACGCTGTCATCCGTTCCACGAAGGCGGGTTCGATCCGGTGCCCGAGGCCGAAGAACGCCCCGACCGCAAACGGAAGCAGCCATGATCTTCGACCATCCCGAGGCATACCGCCGCGCTTTCGACGAGGGTTTGATACGGCTGCTCGACAGCGACAGCCCCGGCGCCTTCATCCTGGTTCTGGCCAACGCCGGTTTCGATCCCGCCATCTGGGAGCGGTTGCACGCGCGTCTGCGCGAGCGGTTGGAGCTGTGGCGGCGGCGTTACCGGGCCTGCCTGGCCGAGGGTGGCGAGCCGCCGGGCGCGCCCGACGACGTCGCCGTGATGCTGCGCCTGCTGGTGCTTGGCTTCGATCACCTGGCGACCACCGAGTTTCGTCAGGTGGGTGATTGGGAAGCGCAGTTCAACCCGTTGCGCGCCTTTCGTCCGAAGCGCATGGCTGGCCAGCGCGTCAACGCACTGCACAAGCCTTTCGACGCGGACGGATTCCACTTCGACAAGCCCTTTCTGCGGGACGAAACCTTCTGGAGCGGCGCGCTTGGCGGGCGTGAGGTTCGCCTGCTCTACAACAAGTTCCCGTTCGTCGAACAGCACGGCCTGCTGGTGCCGGAGCCGGGCGCCCGCCACCCGCAATGGCTGCGGGCCGGGGATCACCACTGGTTGTTCTCGCTGTGCGCCGGGATCGGCGCCGGGTTGCCGGGGTTTTGCGTCGGTTACAATGCTCACGGAGCCCATGCCTCGGTCAATCACCTGCATTTCCAGACCTGCGTGCGTGAGCGGTCGTTGCCGGTGTGCGCGGCGCACTGGCGTCACAACGGCGGTGAGCGTGAGTATCCCGGCGAGTGTCATCGCTTCGATGAGGCCGATAGCGCCTGGCGCTTCATCGACGGCCTCCACCACCTCGGCATGGCTTACAACCTGCTCTATGTTCCCGGCGCCTGTTACTGCTTGCCGCGCCGCATGCAGGGCAGCCGGCCCGATCCGGCCTGGAGTAGCGGCTTCGCCTGGTACGAGACCTGTGGCGGTTTCACTACCTTCCGCCGCGCCGATTTTCTTGCGCTCGACGAAGCGTCGATCGAGCAGGCCTTGCGCGAGCTGCGCAGCGGAATGGCCTGGACTCGCTCAGGCGTGCGCAACCTGGGTCCCGATGCGATGCGGGTCAGTGGCCCGAGCGCACCACCCAGCGGGCGATGATGGCGGCCATCCAACCGGCGCTCAGCGCGGCGGCCACATACAGCGCGATCGACAGCGGCGTGGCGTCATAGCCCCAGGTATTCCATAGCAGCTTGAAAGCGGCGATGGTCAACGGGCCGAACGACAGCACGAAGGCCGCCACCCACAGCAACGCGCGTCCGAACGGCGTCATCGCGGGCGGGCGGACATGGCCGGAGAAACGCAGGTAGAGCAGCGCGAGCGCGCCGCCGAAGAGCCCGATCCAGGCGAGCAGGCTCTTCATTCGCCGCAGGCGCTTGCCGGGAGAACCCTTGTTCGCTTCATGGTCTTGATCTTTCGCATTTTTTTCCGTTGTCCGAACCGTATAATGCGCCGATACGCGTGTATGCGCGAGGCTTTTATCAAGGTGGATTATTCATGGAGCTGGCGGGTTTCATCAAGATCGGGCTGCCGCTTTCGTTGGCGTTGATCATGCTGAGCATGGGGTTGACGCTGCGGTTGGCGGATTTCCGCCGCGTGCTGCGCGCGCCACGGGCCTTTGTTGTCGGCTTGTCGGCGCAGTTGGTGCTCGTCCCGCTAATCGCGTTTTCGGTGAGCGCGCTGTTCGACCTGCCACCGTTGCTGGCGATCGGCCTGATGGTGCTCGGCTTCAGTCCCGGCGGCACCACCAGCAACCTGTTTTCCTATCTGGCGCGTGGTGATGTGGCCTTGTCGGTGGCGTTGACCGCGGTGGCCAGCTTCATCACCCCGTTTACGATGCCCTTGCTGACCGAGCGGTCATTGGCGCACTGGCTCGGCGAGGGGCGCGAGATCCAGATGCCGCTGGCGATGACGATGGGCCGCTTGCTGCTGGTCGGCCTGCTGCCGGTGGTGATCGGCATGTTGTGGCGCGCCTTCCGGCCGGGCTTGGCCGATCGCGCGCAGCCCTTGGTGCATCGTCTGTCGGTGGCGTTGTTCAGCGCGGTGATCGTCGCGATCATCGCGCAGCAGTGGACGCGGATGCCCGCTTTCCTGGAGCAGGTCGGCCTCGCCTGTCTGGTGATGATCCTGATCGCGATGGCCACGGGACAGGCGGTGGCGCGCCTGGCGGGGCTGGAACGGCGCCAGGTGCGTACCGTCGCGATCGAGGTCGGCATGCAAAACGGGGGCATGGCGCTGATCGTCACCGAGGGCGTGCTGCACAACGCGGAGATGTCCATCGTGCCGGTGATCTACGGCTTGCTGATGCTGCTTCCCGTAATCCTGTTCGTGTGGTGGGTTCGCCATGAAGACACCTGAGCGCTACCGCCTGGTCGTCGCATTGCGACCGTTCTCGCTGGTGGTGGCGGTGGTCAGTTGCGCGCTGGGTATCGCACTGGCGTGGCGTGACGGCTGTTTCGACGCGGTGTTGGCGTTCTGGGTGATGATCGGCGGCGTGCTGGCTCAGGCCGGCATCAACCTGATCAACGATGTCGAAGACCTCTCCGCAGTCGGCCCGACCCCTGTCGAGGCGCGCCTCGTCGCGATGATCCGGCGCAACCAGTGGGCGGGCATCGCTTGTTTCGTCGCCGCCAGCCTGGTGGCGGCCTATCTGATCTCGTTGCGAGGCTGGCCCCTGTTCTGGCTGGTGCTCTTTTCCGGGATCACCGCGCTGAGCTACAACCTGGGGCCGTTCAGCCTGAAGCATCGCGGTCTTGCGCTGTTGCAGGTGTTCCTGCTGATGGGCGTGGTGATGGTGCAGGGCGCCTACCTGGCGATGAGCGGTCGCTTTTCGCAGAACGTATTCTGGCACTCCTTGCCGGTGAGCCTGCTGGTGTCGCTGTTGCTGCTGAGCAACGAGTTGCGTGACTGGGAGGAGGACCGCGACCACGCGGTCGGCACGCTGACGGTGCGCATCGGCTACCGCAACGCAGTGCGCCTCTACTGGAGCTTGATCGCGCTGGCCTACGCGCTATCGTTGGCCCTCGCCTGGCTCGGACAATTGCAGCAGTGGTTCTGGCTGCTGCTGCCTTTGCCGCTGTTGGTGCCGATCCAGCGCTACCTGCGCGCGCGTGAGCGGCGGCCGTTGACGCCGCTTACCGGGCGTTTTTTCTTCCTGTTCGGGCTGGGCTACCTGCTGGCATTGGCACGTTGAGGCATGGGGATTGTACGAAATCTTCGACGCATTCAAGCAGGCCCGCACTGGATCTCTCTTGAAAATATCATGTGACTATTCAGCTAACCGCTGAAATTCGCCAGCTTTGCGTTCAAAAATGGTACATTTACTTTTGTAAATCCCAAATTTTTGTCTTGATCTGACGTATTTCATCGGCGATCTGAACAATTTCCCTACATTTGAATTACTCTCTGAGTATAAATTATCATAACGACTCCCCCTGGAAGAGGGTGTCGACGCGGTCGGCTGCGCTCGTTGTAACGGATATATTCCATATTATGTGGCTACTATCCAGAGCTTGAGTGGTCGTTAGTATACTTATTGATTGGCGTACAGCGCTGATATTGCAGCATTGGTTCATGCTGCGAAAGGGTTATTTCGCCGGTTCGGATATGCAAAAAGAACCTGCAAGGATTTTTGTTCATGCTCAATCTTTCTCCTGAAGAGGTCGCACGTTCAGCGTAATTCCCGTAAGCTTCCACTGACCGTTCTCCTTGTTATAGCTATAGTCAAAATAGACCCGGGACGGCCTGGTGGGAAAGTAGCCTTTCAAGCGCAATGTGCCGTTCTGGTCCATGTTTGGTTTTTCAGTGAATATCGGGCTTGTTTTCGCTACCGGAAACAAGTTGATGTTCTGTTGGATATAGCCGCCAAATGCTTGCCGGAATTGCTGGTGACTGAACTGCTTCTTGAATATCTCCGAGGTGGTCGCACGGAACAATGACAAATCCCTTGCCTGAACCGCTTTTGCAAAGTCTAGAGTAGTGCCCAGCACCATTCGAGAAGCCAGCTCTCCTTTTGGGGGAGATATATTGTCTTGTTTCTGCGTGGAATAGCGCCAAGCATAAAAGCCCAAAGCCAGTATGGCGATCAGGATGATGATGAATGTTACTTTCTTCGTCATAGTAATTATCCTAAGCAAGGTAAGATCCTAATGATTTTCCTATCCGAACTCTAGCTCGGAAATTTCATGAATTCACGTGATGATCTCGCAGTAGATTGTTTTCACAAGGAATTTTATGAAGGCGTCCCGTATCAGAGATTACGGGAAATGGAAAATTTCTTGTGCGAACAAGAAGCCAGCGAGGGCGCGATTAATTCATGAATTTTCCGGGTCAAGTCGGTTCATGCTCGCCGCTCACGAATGGCTGTATTCCCTGCCGGTTTTGGTCGCTATGGAAAACTCATCATGGAATGAGCCATCATTCATCCCCACGATCAGTCCATGGGTATGACGAATGGCGTTGAAAATCGAAAACCCATGAGCAGCGAGTATATCTTCGCTTTCTTCTATTGAAAACACCATGGTGGGGCAATGTCGTGGTCATCCTCTTTATTGAAAAATAAAATTATTATATTAGATCAATGCTATATTGACGTTCAGGTAAAATTCTTGTTGCCAGATGGAATGATACTGTCCGATTTCTTTACATGTCAATCGGGCCATGTAAGCGTTGCTTTATCTAAGATATTGATATTTAAAATGATTATTTTTTTGGAATACAAGTTGCTTGCCATAAGTTTGTAGTTTGGTTCCGCTGAAGCGAGAGCTAGGGGTTTTCTTCCGAATTTTTCGTCAGCTTCCATGCCTTAGGATTCCGCTGAAGAACCTAAGTCTCTAAGTTTTCCCGCCTATGTCATTGATACTGCGATTATGATATATCAGGATATGCGGAAGCAGCTCTGAATTACAGCGTCAGTCGAGCATTGTTCAGGCTGCCGATGCGACATGTTTAAAGGATTTATTATGGAACCCATAAAGCAATTGTCCCCACGCCTTCTTTCCGTTCTTTTCAGCTCTATCCTGTTCATGGGAGGAGGCGATGCATTGGCATCGAGCGTGAATCAAATCGGTAGCCCGGGTATGCCCGGAATCGATGGTGCAAACGGAGACCCAGGGCAACCTGGAACGAATGGCGGTGTGGGCGAAAGTGTTACCGCAAATGCGACTACGCCTGGCGATACCAGCAATTCAGCATTCGCTCAAGGTGGAGCGGGTGGTCGTGGCGGAGCAGGTGGGCAAGGGGTCGATGGGGCGGATGTCGGTAACGACGCGGATGGGGGGGATGGTGGCGACGGCGGAGCAGGTGGCGCCGCAAGCGCGAGGGCGACCAGCACGGTTGCCGTGGGTAGCGCATCAGCCACGGCTACGGCAACCGGTGGCATCGGTGGTATTGGAGGGACTGGTGGTATTGCCGCTGGTGGCGGGACCTCTGGTGTGGTGGGAAATGCTGGTGATGGAGGAGCCGCCGACTCGATCCTGACGTCGAGCAACAGCTCGGGTAGTGGCACCGGCGGCAACGCGACGGCGACTGGCGGCCAGGGTGGCACGGGCCGTGGCGGAAGCGATGCCGGTGACGGTGGCGGGGCGACGCTGGGCGTGGGCAGCGGCACCATCAGCGGCATCTCGACCGGTGGGGGCGCAGTCAACCTGACCGGTGCGGCGAACGGCGGGGCGGGCGGAAGCATCAGCAACGGCAATGGCGCGGCGGGATCGGGCGCCAGCGTCTCGTTGACCGACAAAGTGACGGGAATAACCAGCGGCAGCCTGGTCCTGAACCAGAACGCGCGGGGCGGCAACAGCGGCAACGTGCTGGACGGTGCCAACGGCACGGCGGGCAGCGCCTTCAGCTCCTTGAGCCACGACGCGGGCAGCGACGCGATCCAGCCGAACGCCTTGACAGTGAACACCCAAGGTATTGGCGGCAGCGGCGGCCAGCGCAACGCCTCGAGCGGCGCGGCGGCCTCCGGGGCGGACGGGACCTCGATCAGCAGCGCGGCCAACGATGCCGGCTCAGCCACCGCGAGCACCAATGCGCAAGGCGGCGCGGGTGGTTCAGGTCTCAATGGCGCCAATGGTGGCCAGGGCGGAGATGGCATCTCCGTCGCGACGGCCGCCACCAATGGCGATGGAAACACGGCTTCTGCAAGAGGCTTCGCGCAGGGTGGTCATGGGGGCAACCTGTCGACTGGCAATGGCAGCCAAGGTGGCACCGGGGGTGACGGTACCAGCAGCAGCGCCGCGAGCGCGAGCGGCAACAACTTCGTCTCAGTGAATGACGACGCGCGTGGTGGTCGTGGTGGCGATACGATCAGCGGCACCGGCTCTGGCGGCGACGGCGGAGCGGCCCACTCCAGCGCGACGGGCTCGGGGGGTGGCACGCAAAGCGCGAGCGTTACCTCCAGGGCTTTCGGCGGCTCGGGTGGGCGTGGCCGTGGCCTGGGGGAGCGAAGTGGTCATGGCGGGGATGCGATCGCCTCGGCGAGCGGATCGAATACCAGTCACTCCAGCAGTATCGTAGCGTCCGCAACCGGCGGGAATGGTGGCCTTGATCCCCGGATAAGCTCTGCCCGCCGGCTGATCAGTGGCTTGCCCTGGATGGATTTGAGGTTTTGAGCCTCGATGGGGCTCCAACCAGGCCTGAAGAGGCCAGATTAAGGA
>JALVEB010000085.1 GCA_027008705.1 Sedimenticola sp.
CTTGCCGCGATTCAGCAGGATCTTGAGCGCATGGGTCGCCGCCATGCCCGCGCAGAACTCGCAGGCCATCGGGGTCGATGGTCCCTTGCGCGCGGCGAGATCGAGGCGGCTGTCGTCGACCAGGTAACCCATTTGCAGCCCGGCGGGCGTCAGTCCGAGCAGAAAGCGCATCAGTTGCTCGTTCTCGGGTTGGCCTTCAAGGCGAAAGTATTCCTCGAAGGTGGTTCCTCCGGGCAGGAAGTTGAGCAGTGACACGCCCATGCCGAGTGGAGCCGCGGTGATCGCCGGGATGCCTTTGTCGGCGCAGGCGGCGAATACCGCGCGGCGTGCCTCGACGGCGAAGAAATCCAATCCGTCGATGTAGAGATCCACGTCATCGAGGAAGGCATCCAGGTTGTCGCGGCCGACGCCTTGCGGGAAGGTGGCGATCTCCAGCTCGGGGTTGATGTCGGTGGCCAGTTCCTTGAGCACCTCGACCTTTGGACGTCCCAGATGGCGCATCGATGCGCCGGCCTGACGGTTGAAATTGGCGACTTCGAAGGTGTCCAGATCGGAGATATGGAAGCGTCCGATCCCGAGCCGGGTCAGTGTCAACAGGTGGCTTCCGCCGACGCCGCCGAGACCGGCGATGGCGATGCGTTTGGCGCGCAGCGCTTGCTGTTCGGTTTCGGTGACCCAGCCGATGTTGCGGGAAAAGGCTTCATCGTAGTCGAATGGTTCGTGCATGCTTCCCTCTGTGGTTGTTCTCTAACTCGTCGCCCATGAAGTATCGGATTTTCAAGACCGTTCCCCGCGCCCGTGGGCCAGGCGCGGAAGCGAGTCACAGCCCATTCCATGGCGAGTTTCCGCGACAACGCCCACGGGTGCGAGGGGTGGTCGCAGTGGCCGAAAATTCATGGGCGGCGAGTATATACCATGCTTGAGACCGCCGCCGGGAGGGCGCTTACAGGTAGTTGTCGATACCATGCGCGCGCAGCCCCCAGGCCAGCAGGTTGTCGACGCGCAGGTTGGCGTGGCTGATGCGGTCGGCAAGGCGGGTGATCAAGGCGCGCAGAAAGCGATAGCCCTGTGCGGGGTGGGCGTCGAAATACCCGGTCAGCCGCGGGCCGTCGAGCACCAGGATACGCGTCGGAGTCAATGTGGTGACCGTGGCGGTGCGCAACGGGCAGCCGAACAGGCTCAGTTCACCGAAGATGTCGCCCGCGCCGAGATCGCAGATGCCGGGGCGGATATGTCGCCGGTCTTCCAGCTCGATCCGGCGCGATACGCGTAACGCGCCTTGCTCCACGAAGTACAGCGCCCGACCGTTGTCGCCCTCCTGCACCACGATTTGTCCGCTGTCATAGTGGCTTCGGCGCCATGCGCTTCCTTCCGGAAAGCCGGGATCTTCGATGATCTCGCGCAATTGGCGCGCCAGTTCGACAGTAGTGGATGAATCCGGGCCGGTGCTCCGTGGTACTTCGGTCATGCCTTGCCGCTCGGTGAGGGGGCGAAAGTTCGGTGTATACTCGTCGCCCATGAATTTTCGGATTTTCGAGACCCTTCCTCGCGCCCGTGAGCCAGGCGCGGAAGCGAGTCACAGCCCATTCCATGGCGAGTTTCCGCCACAACGCTCACGGGCGTGAGAGGCGGTCGCAGTGGCCGAAAATTCCTGGGCGGAGAGTACAACCCAAGATTAGTCCATGTTTTGGCGAAATGCCGAAACAATTTTAGTTTGCCGCCCGAAGCGGGGATCGGCATGGGGAGACGCGCTTCGGGAACGGGAAACCGCTGGTTTCCCGTCGCGCTCGTTATTTGACCCGGAAAATTCTTGAATGACACGAGCCCTCGCTGGTTTCTTGTTCCCGCAAAGAAATTTTCTTCCGTTGCCCGTGATCCCTATACGAGACGCCTTCAGAAAATTCCTTGTGGAAACCATCTACTGCGCGATCATCATGTGAATTCATGAAATTTCCGGGTCAATGCAGCAGGCTGGCCATTTTTCCCCGGTAGCGGGCCACCAGCGGATCGTCGCCGAGGGTGTCGAACAGCTTGATCATGGTTTTCCGGGCGGCCTGGTCCGACCATCCCGGATCTTTCCGCATCAGGGTCAGCAATTGTTCGAAGGCTTCCTCGTAGCGGCCGTCGGCGGCCAGTCGTTGCGCCAACTGAAAGCGCAGCCCGCTGTCATCGGGCGCTTCCGCGAGCCGACCGCGCAAGATGTCGGCGTCGGGCAGCCGGGTGGCCGCCTCATTGAGCTCCAGTTCGGTCAGCAGGGCCTGGATCGCGGTTTCTTGTCGGTCGGCCGGGGACAGTGCCTCGATTGCGCGGCGCGCCTCCTCGTTCTTCCCCAGCACGGTCAAAACGCGCGCCGCGGAGGCGACAACCTTCGGATTGGCGGGATCCATGGCGAGCGCCTTGCGCGCCAGCGCGAGCGCCGATTCTTCTTCTCCCTCTCGTGACTGGGCCAATGCCTGTTCCGCGATCTGTTCGGATTCGCGTGGAATGTGGCGGTCGAGGAAGGCGCGAATCTCGGTCTCCGGCAATGCGCCGGTGAATTCGTCGACGAGTTCGCCGTCCTTGAACAGCTTTACCGCCGGGATGCCGCGAACGCCGTATCGCGTGGCCAGATCCGGGTGGGCTTCGGTGTCGACCTTCGCGAGGACGAAGGCGCCCTGGTAGTCAGCCGCCAGCCGGGTCAGAACCGGCATCAGGATCTGGCAGGGTTGGCACCAGCCGGCCCAGAAATCGACCAGTACGGGTTGTCGATGGGATCCCTGGATGACGATGCGATCGAAATCCTCGGCGCCGACATGGAATACATAGGGGGAATCTGCCATGGTTGTGCCCTGCTCCTGGTTTGGTTGTAAGGAAATGCGATTGGGTTTGCCGGACTTCCAGCGGAAGTCTGGGCGGAAAGTCGCCACTTTGCCGACTTTCCGTAACGAGACACAGGCCAACGGTGGTTTGAATTCGTCTCGTGAAGCCACATATATTAGCGACGAATCGAATTTACAAGAGGATATCGATGTGACGGAGAAACTGCATGTGGTTTGCCCGCATTGCGGCGCGGTGAACCGGGTCGACGCGGCGCGGCTGGGCCAGGGGGATCGAAGCGGGAAATGTGGCAAATGCCATCAGCCGTTGTTCGACGGACATCCAGTGGAGGTGGACGAGGCGCGTTTCCGTAAACACCTGGATCGTGACGATCTTCCGCTGCTGGTGGATTTCTGGGCGCCTTGGTGCGGGCCCTGCCGGATGATGGCGCCGGCCTTTGCCCAGGCGGCGCAACAGCTTGAGCCGCGCATGCGTCTGCTGAAGGTGAACACCGAAGAGGCGCAACAACTGGGCGCGCAGCTTGGCATCCGCAGCATTCCGACGCTGATGTTGTTTCAGGGTGGGCGCGAGGTGGCGCGGATGTCCGGGGCGCTGGATGCCGGCGGGATCGTCAACTGGGCCCGGCAGCACGCCGTCTGAAGCAGCCAGGGCAATCGCGCTTGAATGCCATTGACTTGGCAAGGCGTGGGGCCGATCCAGTACCGCGGATCGGGCGGTAGCGCCAAGCTATTGAAATCAGGAAACGTCAAGCGAAATGAAGCGCGATTGCCCTGCTGAAACGGCGCGGCGGCGTGGACAGGGCGCCGGGAGTCGGGTAGAATCCGGCCAATTCCGGACCGGCTTGCCTGGTTCGCCTCACTGTCTACCGAATCGAACGGGGCGCTTCCTGCGGGAGGGTCCCGTTTTGTGTGCCCGAACGGAGGTATTCTTGAGCAAGTCGGCAATCCTGGTTCTCGATGACGGCACGGTGTTTCGCGGCGAATCGATCGGAGTCGATGGCGAAACGGTCG
>JALVEB010000086.1 GCA_027008705.1 Sedimenticola sp.
TGTATGGAAGGTGCCGCTGGAAGAGGGGGTCAGCGCCGAGGACGCGGAGCTGGCGATGAAGACGGTCGCCAACGAGCTGAATATCTCGAACGTCGGCGAGTTGCCGTTGTCCAAGGATGTGGAGGCCAAATCGGGACATCCCTATCGTTTCGTCAAGATCTTCATGTTCTGTAACTCACTGACCGCGGCGCAGATGATGGATTACAGCGATGCCTATTCCGCCTACCTGCCGTGTCGTGTCACCCTGCTCGAGGACAAGACCGGCAAATTCTGGATCTATTCGCTGAACATGGATCTGATGATTCATGGCGGCAGGCCGCTGCCGCCGGCGTTGAAGGCCGAGGCGCTGAAGGTCAAGGGCATCATTCAGCAGATCATGAAGCGGGGCGCCGCCGGCGATTTCTGAGGCGTTGGCGATGTCAGGCGATGTCGGGCCGGTGTGATACCATCGGATCCAGTCGATGGTGGGAACATATTCATGACGGACAGCACCCACGGCGGCCAGGGGCCGCCTGGAAAACCGAATCCGGAACTGAGCCGCGACACGGTCCATTCGATGGACCGTCTGTCGGCGGCCTTCGAAACCAGCGCGCGACGCTGGGAGCTGATCGTCTATCCGTCGTTGTTCGCGTTCATCGTACTGGCGGCCTATGGCTTTTACCTGATCTTCAGCCTGGCCAAGGATGTCCACTATCTTGCGATCAGCGTGGATTCGAACATGACCCTGCTGGCCAGTAACATGCAGGCGGTTTCCGATAACATGGGTCAGTTGTCCGCGAATATCCGCACCATCGCGGTGAGTGTCGAATCGATCAACGATCGTGTCGGCACCCTGGAGCCGATGATGCGCAATATCCACGCCATGCAAGAGTCGATGCGTTCGATGACGGCGGCGACGCATAGCATGAGCCGCGATGCGGCGATCATGAATCAGAGCATCAGCCGGCCGATGTCGTTCTTCAATTCGTTCATGCCCTGGTAGCCCAGCCGCCGACCATGTCCTCCGCTGCTCAATTGGTCATTGCGATCTCATCGCGCGCCCTGTTCGATCTTCATGAATCCCATCGTATCTATCAGGAGCAGGGGGTAGAAGCCTACAGCGAATACCAGATTGCCAATGAAAACGAGCCGCTGGCGCCCGGCGTGGCCTTTCCACTGGTCAGTAAGTTGTTGGCCCTGAACGAGGCGCTCTCCGGGGCGGCTTCGATCGAGGTCATTCTGCTGTCGCGCAACTCGGCCGATACCGGCTTGCGGATCTTCAATTCGATCGAGCATCACCGGCTCGACATCACGCGCGCCGCCTTTACCGGTGGCAGCATGCCGTTTCGCTATATCGACGCGCTCGGCGCGCACCTGTTCCTTTCGGCCGATCCGGATGACGTGGCGCAGGCCTTGCAGGCCGGGGTCGCCGCCGCCGCGATGTTGCCGGCGGCCGGTGCCGAGGCGGGAGAGCGCGCCGACGGTCCGTTGCGTATCGCCTTCGATGGCGACGCGGTATTGTTCTCGGACGAGGCCGAGCAGGTCTATCAGGCGGCGGGATTGAAGGCTTTCGAACGCAGCGAGCGCGAGGCCGCGCATTCCCCGTTGCGGGGCGGACCGTTCCAACGTTTCTTCCTGGCCTTGCACCAGATCCAGAAGATTCCGGAGGCCGCCGAGCGCATCCGCACCGCGTTGATCACCGCGCGAGGGGCGCCGGCGCATGAGCGTGTGATCCGTACCTTGCGCGCATGGCAGGTGCGGATCGACGAGGCGCTGTTTCTCGGCGGTCGTGACAAGGGGCTTTTTTTGAAGGCGTTCGGAGCGGATATCTTCTTCGACGATCATGATGGGCATTGCGCCTCCGCCAGCCGTCATGTGCCGACCGGGCATGTGCCGGTACGGGACGCCCTCGACGAGGCCGCGGTTTCGCGCGGGGGATGAAAACCGCGCGCTCCGACTTTTCGCCACAGAGATTGGAAATTCGTCATGAAACATATCAAGAGAATCCTTTCCTATTCGATTGCTGGAAGCCTGGGGCTGAACATCGTCGCCAGCTTGCAGGGTTGCAGTCCGCAGTCGCCGGAACAAGGCGTGCGGGATGGTGGCTACAGCCAGAACCAGCATTTCTTTCTGGTCATCGAGCAGACCGGCGCCAACCCGGATACCTATCGGGTGGTCGAGAAACATCCCACGGATGGGCCAACCCGCGCGATTCTGCGCGAGATGGACGGCACGGAACGCTTTCTGTCCGAGGAAGAGCTGCGCCGCATCGCCGAGCAGGAAGCGCAAAAGGTGGAATCCGGTCAGTCGCGTCTGACTCAGGATCCGGCGACCATGTCCGGCGGCATGTCCTTGGGGGAAACCATCATGGCCGCGGCGGTCGGCTCGCTGATCGGCGGCATGATCGCCAATCGCCTGATGAGCAATCGCAATTTTCAGCGCAACAGTCAGCGCTTCGGCGGTGGCCGCCCGACCTCGGCGATCTCGCGCGCCGGCAGTCAGGCACGGAGGCCGGCTTCTTCGTTGCGTTCCAAACCGAGGGCGCGGCGGGGGTTCTTCGGCGGTTCGCGTTCCAGCGGTTCGCGATCGTTTCGCGGATTCGGGGGCTGATTCGTGGTCGATCTGCTGACGGTCGAGGCGCTCGACGAAGCCCTGCTCGAAGAGATCGGCATGAGCTGGCATACCGATGCCGACGGCAGCGCCTATGTCAGCAACGAGCTGGTGCGCGTCAGCGAGCAGCAGGCCGAGGACTATGCCACGGCGGCGAATACACTGTACGAGATGTACGTCGAGGCGGCGCAACATGTGATCGACGAGCAACGTTATCTGGAGCTGGGCATTCCATCGAACCTGGTGCGCATGATCGAGCACAGCTGGGAGGCGGACGATTGGCATCTGTACGGGCGTTTCGATCTGGCCGGGGGGATCGACGGGCTGCCGATCCGGCTGATCGAATTCAATGCCGACACCCCGACCAGCCTGTTCGAGACCGCGATCGTGCAATGGGCCTTGCTGAAAGCCAACGGCATGGACGAGGCGCGTCAGTTCAACAATCTGCACGAGATGTTGCAACAGAACTTCCAACGCCTGCTGATCCATGATGCGCCGCTGGAAACCTTTTCTGAACGTTTCGACGGCCAGGCGATCCTGTTCTCCAGCGCGCCGGAGCTGCCGGAGGACGAGCGCACGGTTCGCTTCCTTCAGGAATTGGCCGGCGCGGCGGGTTACTTCACCGATTTCTGTTATCTCGGGGACGCCGGCTTCGTCGAGCGCGATGGGGTCTACAACCGGGACGAGCAGCGCGCCGATTTCTGGTTCAAGCTCTACCCGTGGGAGGATATCGCCGCCGATGAGCTGGAGTTGACGCGGATTCTCGAGAGCATTCAGCTGCATGGACAGACCCGTTTCGTCAACCCGCCATACACGTTGTTGTTCCAGAGCAAGGGGATGCTGAAGGTACTCTATGAATTGTTCCCGGACTCGTCGTACTTGCTGGAAACCGATTTTTCCCCATTGCCGGGTGTCCGGCAGGTCGCCAAGAAGCTGTTCGGGCGGGAGGGCGCGAACACCGCGATTCTCGACTCCTCCGGTCGGGTGGTGCGTGAAACCGGTGGGCCTTACGCCCACCACAAGACCGTTTACCAGGCATGGGCCGATTTCCCGCGCGATGCGGCCGGCAATCGTTATCAGGCGGGGGTGTTCTATGCCTGGGAGGCCTGCGCGCTGGGCTTTCGTCGTGGCGGCGAGATTCTCGACGACATGAGCAAATTCGTCGGCCATGTATTGCGCTGAGCTTCGTCGGACCGCTTGTCGCCCGTCGGGGATCGTCCTATAGTGGCGGGCGCCCTCTTCCGCTGATGTGCAACCCGTGGTGCCCGAATCATGCAACGCTTCGACAAGACCCTGCCCGATCTGCCGACCCTGCGCGAGGTGCGGCCCAACAGCTTTATCTTCGAACGCCCCGGCGCGTTGCCACGCGATCTGTGCGAGGAGATGGTGCGTCGTTTCGAGGCTCACCCGGAACAGCAGAATCCCGGCGTGATCGGGCAGACGATGGTGCGGGACCGCTCGGTAAAACGCACGATGGATCTGATCATCAGCGATAAGGAAGACTGGAAGGATATCGACCAGATGCTGTTTCGCTGTGTCGGCGCGGCAATGAATGAATTCCGCGAGACCTATCCCTTCTTCAAGGGGCCGTTCAAGGACCTCGGCTACCAGATGCAGCGCTATCTGCCGGGCGAGTTCTACCAGTGGCATATCGATGGCGGCAGTCACCAGTTCATGGATCGCCAACTCGTCGTGCTGTGGTACCTGAACGATGTGCCGGAGGGCGCCGGGGGCGAGACCCAGTTCCTTTACCAGGATGTCAGCGTGCGTCCCGAGGCCGGGAAGATGGTGCTGTTTCCGCCGTTCTGGACTCATGAGCATCGCGCCAATGAACTCAGCGACGGCGCCAAGTACATCGCCACCACCTGGGTATTGTTCGCCTGATGACGGCGCCCGCGCGACCGGCGCTGTTGGCGATCTTCGAGCTCGGCGGCTACCCCAACTTTCTGCCCTTGTACCAGCGTCTGGGCTTTGATGCCGAACTCGTCAACTCGATCCGCAAGGCGCGCGGCTGGCTGAAGAAGCGGCGGCCCGCGGTGATCGTTGCGGAGTACAACTTCCAGTCCGATTTTCGTGATCGCTCGAGCAATCTCGAGACTCTGCTGGCGGTTTTGCAGCGCATGCCGGATACGCGCCTGATCGCCTTTTACCAGCCCCATCAGCGGGCGCGCTTCGAGGCCTTGCGCGAGCGTTTTCCCGGGGTGCTGGGGATACCCCACCCGGTGACCGAGGCGGCGTTGGAAGCCTGTTTGCGCTCGTTGTGTTCAGGCGGCGAAGATCTGCTGTAACAGCTGCCTTACCGAGCCCGGATCGAAAGGTTTGTCGCAGATCGCCGAGACCCCGGATTGCTGCACCGCCGCGAGGCGGTTCTGGTTTTCCTCGCTGGTCACCATCATGATCGGGATGCTGGCCTGACCGGAGCGGTTTCGGATCTCGTCGACCAACTCCCGGCCATCCATGTTCGGCATGTTGTAGTCGGTGACGACGAGATCGAAGAAGCGTTCGCCCAGGCGCTGCAAGGCTTCCACGCCGTCTTGCGCCTCGTGGATGCGCTCGATCCCCATCGAGGCAAGGACCCGGCCGATGTGCTTGCGCGCCAACGGGCTGTCATCGACGACCAACACTTCCAGCTCTTCCGGGGCGTAGTCGCCGGCGTCCAGCTGTGCGTCGTCGAGATAATCGATCGTTGAATTCAGCGCCACGCGCAAGGACTCGGTCGAGAACGGTTTCGGCAGGATGGCGATCACCCCGGCCTGACGGATCGGGTCGAGATAACGGAAGCGGGTTTCGCTGGAGATCAGAAGAAAGGCGATTTCTTGCAGATCCTCGTCCTCGCGCATGGCATGGACGAGATCGGTGCCGGTCATGTCGGGCAGATACAGGGTGCTGACGACCAGATCGGGCCGCATCGTGCGAATCTTCTCCAGCGCACCGGCGCCATCGCGCGCGGTTTCGATCTGCCGAATCCCGGTTTCACGCAACTGTCCGGCGATGATGCGGCGCTGGGTCGCGGACGGCTCCACCAGCACCACCAGCAGCTCATTGGGTGTGACTCTACTCATGTTAGACTCGTTTCATGGTGATCGCCCACTGGGTCGGGATCGACCGGTCGAATGCTTCCGGCCCCGGTCCAACGTCCCACCGGGGGGATCGGGTTGCGACGCTTGCGCAAGCTTGGCGGCAGCAGAGCCGCCGCTCTTTAAGGATTTACGGGGGAGAGATGTCGGATCATAAAGAAAAAGCGCCCAGGATCGGTCTGCGGGCGATTCTGGGCAGCGTGCTTGCATCCTTCGGCGGAGTGCAGAGCCGCGAACGTCACGAGCGGGATTTTCAGCACGGTCGAGCGCGCGATTTCATCCTGGTCGGCGTGCTCGTCACAGTGTTGTTCATCGCCACGATCTGGGGGATCGTGCGTCTGGTCATCGGCTTGGCCGGTGCCTGAAGGCGATGGGTTGCGAGGCGCCTGCGCGACCTGGGCGGCATCTGCCGCTCGATCCCGTCTTGCCCGCCCGGATTCGCGGAATCGGACTGGGCTCGCGATCCCTGGCGGGCTAGCGGATCAGCTGTTCGATTCCAAAGCAGGTTTCCAGATAGAGGTCTTCGATCTCGTTGGGCGGCGCGCCGGCGTCGATTGCATGCTCGAAGCGGCAGGCGCGGGCATGCAGTTCGG
The DNA here is from genome assembly GCA_027008705.1 of Sedimenticola sp. Lineage (GTDB taxonomy): Bacteria > Pseudomonadota > Gammaproteobacteria > Chromatiales > Chromatiaceae > JALSSX01. Next base: position 6,260 of record JALVEB010000086.1, read on the forward strand.
GGTAGCCATAGCTGCCGGTGGCGCCGGCGAGGCGGTGCACATGCAGACGGAGACGCGCGCGCGCTTCGTCTTCGCGTGGCAGCGCCTCCCACGCGGTTTCGATCGCGGCAAGCCGCTCGGGCAGGGTGGCGAGGAATTTCTTCCTCAAAGCCAGGGGAACATCATCGGAGGGATCCAGTATATCCATGGCGCGGTGACTTTATGTGAACAATTGTCAAAAATAGCAGACTTGGCTGCCTATTCTCATGGCTTCTGTGTATGGTTTCTCGTACAACAGTTGATTCTGTTGTGCTAACTAGCGAGATCATTATCCTTTCCAGGATAGTAACTGGTATAGGAAAAGGCGGTCGACTTTCCAGGTCGCCGCCTTCTTTTTTTCCACTCTCCGTCGGTGCTTGCGCGCCATCGCCATTCGGTCTAGATTGATAGCTGTCACCCGAGGGGCGGGAATCGCCTGGAAATTCGAAACCCATGGGCGACGAGTATATACCAGTTGGCATGGGGATCTTTCGTCCCCGCTTCCCTGATTCGCATTGGAGTGACCGGACATGGGCAGAGTTTTCAAATGGCTGTTGGCGATTGCGCTCCTTGTGGTCGGGATTCTTGCCATTGCCGCGGTGATTCTCGTCGCGGTGTTCGATCCCAACGATTACAAAGATCAGATCGCCTCGTTGGTAAAAGACAAAACCGGCCGCGAGCTGCGCATCGAACAGGATATCCGTTTGACCCTGTTCCCACGGCTCGGCGTCGCGCTTGGGAAGGCTCAGCTCTCCAACGCGCCTGGATTCGGCAAGCAGCCCTTTGCCCGGGTGGGCTCGGCGAGCGTCTCGCTGAAGCTGTTGCCGTTGTTGCGCAAGCGGATCGAGGTGGACCAGATTTCGCTAGATGGACTGGCGCTGAACCTGATGGTCGACAAACAAGGCCGCGACAACTGGTCCGACCTGCTCGCCGGTGAGAGCAAGCGAGAGGTGGAGCGTTCGGGTCCCTCGGAGGCTTCTCCGGCTTCGATCGAGGCACTGCGGATCGGCGGCCTCGATGTGCGTAACCTGACGGTCGATTACGAAGACCAGCGCACTGGGTCGAGCCAGCGGATCACCTTGCGCCAGTTGCGCACCGGCGAGATCGTGCCCGGCAGTGATGTGCCAGTGACTCTGGAACTGGCCGCGCGGAGCGACCAGCCGCCGGCCGATGCGGTCGTGAAGGCCGACGCCACCTTGAAGATCGCGCCCGGTCTGCGACGCTTCGAGATGCCCGATTTGCGCGCCAAGCTTCAGCTGAGGGCCGATGACACACCGCCGATCGATGCGGCCTTGCGCGCCGGGTTGGTCTACGATCTGACGGCCGATCGCTTCGCGCTGAGCTCGCTGAAGCTGACCCGGGGCGACGTGCGGCTCACTGGCGAGCTGCGGGGCACGGCGCTTTCGACGGCGCCCCGCCTGGACGGAAGCTTTTCGCTGGCGGCCTTCTCCTTGCGCGCCCTGTTGACGGAACTGGGAATCCCCCCGGATACGCGGGATCCGAAGGCGCTGAGCCGCTTCGCGCTCGATCTTCATCTTGCCAAAACGCCAAAGCGCATCGAACTGGACGACTTGGTCGTGCGTCTGGATGACAGCACATTGAAAGGTAAGGCCGCGATCGCGGGCAGCGGCAAGCCCGCCATCGACTTCGACCTGGCGGTCGACCGGCTCGATCTCGACCGCTACCTGCCGAAGCGTGCGCCGGCGTCGAACACGGGAGCCGCCGTTTCACCCAAGGCGCCGGCGGAGAAACCCCTGGCCTTGCCGGTGGGGCCGTTGCGGGAGCTCGATCTCGACGGCCGCTTGCGGATCGCGCGCCTGACGCTGAACGGCCTGCATCTGAACGATGCGGTGCTGGCGGTGCGCGCGAAACGTGGCGTAATCGCCCTGAAGCCCCTGGCGGCGCGACTCTACGGCGGCAGTCTGAGCGTGAATGCAGCGATGAATCTGAGCGCCAGACAGCCGGTGTGGACGATCGATAACCAGTTGAAAGGCGTGCAGATCGGTCCGTTGCTTCGGGACCTGAACGGCAAGGATCCGTTGATCACCGGTACCGCGAACCTCTCCGGAAAGTTGAAAACCCGGGGATTGGACGATGCCGCATGGCGTCGAAACCTGGACGGAAGCGCGCGCTTTTCTTTCCTCGACGGCGCGTTGCAGGGCTACGACCTGGCCGGCATCATCCGTCAGGCGATGGCGGCATTGAAGGGACGGCATCTGGAACTGAAAGGGCCACGGAAAACCGATTTCGCCGAGATGAAAGGGAGCCTGCGGATTCGTCATGGCGTTGCGCGGAACGATGATTTCTCGTTGAAGTCGCCTTTTCTGCGTGTCCGTGGCAAGGGCGCGATCGATCTGCCGAAAGAGCGGCTCGACTACCTGCTTACCGCGAAGCTGGTCGGTAGCTTGAAAGGTCAGGGGGGCGAGGATCTCGACAAGCTCAAGGGCGTGCCGATCCCGGTGCGCATCCGGGGTCCCTTTCGCGATCCCTCGATCAAACCCGACCTTCAGTCCATCCTGAAGGAAGCCGCGAAGCGCAAGCTGCTCGACAAGGTAAAGGCAAAAGCCGGCGGCAAGCTTGACGGGGTACTGAAACGCGCGGGTGGCGGTGGGTTGGACAAGGCCCTGAAAGGCCTGTTCCATTGATGGCGACCGCGAACCAAGCGCATGGCGGATGAATTTCCCCTTCCCGTGCTCGGTTTCGCTGCCTACAGCGGTACCGGAAAGACCACCCTGCTGACCCGCCTCATACCGCGCTTGCGGGACGCCGGCCATCGGCTCGGCGTGGTCAAGTTCACGCATCACGATGTGGAACTGGATCATCCGGGCAAGGACAGCTACCGCTTGCGCGAGGCCGGGGCGGCGCAGTTGCTGATCGCCTCGCCATGGCGTTGGATACGCTTCGAGGACCACCCCGAACCGCGCGAGCCGCGTTTGCGCGACGCCGTGGCGCAACTCGACCCTGAGCGGCTTGACCTGGTCCTGGTCGAGGGCTTCAAGCACGAGGCCTTTCCGAAGATCGAGCTGCATCGCGCCGCGACCGGTCGTCCGCTGCTCTATCCCGAGGATCCGGACGTGATCGCCGTGGCCAGTGACGAGCCATTGTCGCTGCCACCCCGCGTCGCGGGTCTGGATCTCGACGACATCCCCGCGATCGCGGAATTCATTGGAAGCTGGTTGGGCCAGCTCCATCGCCATTGCTCGCCGTCCATGGATTTTCGGTCGCCGTGAGCGCCCCACGGACCCGTGGGCGATGTTGCGGAAACCCGCCATGGAATGGGCCATGACTCGTTTCCGCGCCTGGTCCACGGGCGGGAGGAAGCGTCTCGAAAATCCGTGGGCGACGAGCATGCGTCACAGCACAACTTGCTTAGCATTCCTCACTTCCCGGGTTTGCTCTGGTCGTGTCGTGGAATTCCCTATAAACTGCCATGCTGATCTTTAATTGGTATGAGGCGCCTTGGTAAGCGGGGCGGATCGTTAGGATGAAAGGTATTTCGCGATTCTTCGGGATGGTCTCCGCCATCGGCCTGGCGCCGTTGGCGCAGGCGGCCGTCTTCTACAATCAGGCTTGGCAGGAAAGCGGCGCGGCCTATGTCGGACGCACGATCGACGTCGGCGTGGCCGATCTCAACGGCGATGGCAAGGACGATGTCTGGCTGGTCGATCCCAACGGACCCAGCCGGGTGTGGTTGAGCGACGCCAGCGGAAACCTGGTCGATTCCGGGCAGGCGCTGGGCGCCAGTGGAACCAATGCGGTAGCGCTCGGTGATCTCGACGGCGATGGCGATATCGATGCGGTCGAGGCCGTGTTCGGTGCCGCCAACACCATCTGGCGGAACGATGGAAGCGGCCATTTCACCGCCACCACGCTGACCGGCGACACCGGTCTGAGCTTCAATGTGGCCCTTGCCGATCTCAACGGCGACGGCGCGCTGGATCTCTTCGTCGCCAACTTCTCCGGGGCCAACACCGTCTGGTTGAACGACAATCTCGGAGCCGGGGCCGCGCCGACCTTCACGCGCAAGAGCGGTCAGCCCTTCGATGGTTCGAGCTCGTTCAGCTCCGACGTGGCCTTGGCGGACCTCAATGGGGACGGCAAGATCGACGCGGTCGTCGCCAACACCGGGGCCAATACCGTCTGGCTCAACGATGGCAGCGGCCTGTTCAGCGCCGGCACGGCGCCTACGGGGAGCGCGAACAACGCGTCGAGCAAGACCGTGGCATTGGCCGATTTCGACGGCGACGGCAAGCTCGACGCCTTCTTCGGCGATGCCAACGCCAACCATGTCTGGCGCGGCGATGGCGCCGGCAACTTCACCGATACCGGTTTTACCTTCAGCTCGGCGGCATCGAGTCAGGGGCTGGCGGTCCGTGACTTCAACGGTGATGGCCGGCCGGATGTCTATGTCGCCAACGATTTCAACTTCGGCGCCGACAAGCTGTGGCTCTACAACGGCACGCCGAGCGCTGGAGGCGGCGCGGCCGGGACCATCCGCTTCGTCGACAGCGGGATCGATTTCGGCGTCTCCTACAGCACCTCGGTCGGGTTGGGCGATTTCGACGATGATGGCCAGTCCGACGATCTCTTCGTCGGCGCCGGCGCCACCACCACGCAGCCGGATCATATCTGGCTGCATCAGTCGACCGCTCCCTTGGCCTTCGCCGCCGGGCAGGTGCTCGATACCGCCGCGCTGAGCCACGCCGTGGCGCTCGGCGACCTGGACGGCGATGGCGATCTCGATGCCTTCGTCGCCAACAGCGGCGTCAACAAGGTCTTGCGCAACACCGGTAGCTTGCAGTTTCAGACCATCCAACAGATCGGCAACGATACCAGCCGTGGCGTCGTGCTCGCCGACTTTGACCAGGACGGCGATCTCGATGCCGTGGTCGCCAACTTTGGCGGCGCGCCCAACCGGCTTTGGTTGAATGACGGGACCGGCGCCCTTATCGACAGCGGCATCGCGCTGGGCAGCGGTGGAAGCAGCCAGAGTACATCGATCGCGGCGGGCAATCTCAATGGCGATGCCTGCCCCGATGTCGTCATCGGCAATCTCGGTCAGGCGGATGAGGTTTGGCTCAACAGCGATACCGACCCCGGCGCCGGCATCAGCTGCCAGTTCGCGGCTGGCGCGACGACCCTGCCGGGGGCGGCTACGCTCACCGAATCCGTGGCGGTCGCGGATCTGAATGGCGACGGACTTGATGACATCCTGCTGACGATTCAGGACGGCAGCAGCGCCTTGATCAACAATGGCGCGGGTACCGCCTATACCGCGCAGGCGCTGAATCAGCCGGCGGGTGTTTCGATGCACAAGATCGCGCTCGCTGATCTCGATGGCAACGCCTCGCGGCCCGATGCCTTCGGCGTTTCGGATACCTCGGGCTACTTCTGGCCGAATACGGGCGGCGGCGGCTTCGGCGCCGCGGTGGCCAGCGGCCTGGTCGGGAGCAGCCAGGATGTCGCGATCGCGGACGTCGACGGGGCTGGTGGCAGGGATCTGTTCATCGTATCCGACAGCGGGACCAACAAGGTGTTGTTGAACGACGGCAGCGCGGGCTTCAGCGACAGCGGGATTTCATTGCCGGCGGTCAAGGGTCAGGCGGTTGCGCTCGGCGACCTTGACGGCGATGGCGACGCGGACGCCTTCATCGCCGCCGACGGCCTGAACGTAGCGCTGCGGCATGATCCAAACGATGCGGCCTCCCGCGGACTCGATATCAACTTCGATGGCCGCCTGAATGCGTTCGAGGATGGCGTCATGACCCTCCGCTACCTCGCGGGCAGTGCTTTTCGCACGGACGCCATCTTGTTGCAGGGCGCGCTGCCACCGGGCTCGGCGGTTACCAGCGGAGATGAGATTCGCGCCTATATTCAGGGCCTGATCGATGCGGGTACCTTGGATATCAATGGCGACAGTGCGACCACCCTCTTCGAGGATGGCATAATGATCGTCCGTTGCATGGTCGGCTTCTTCTGGCAGGAGGGTGCGCTGAACAAAGGCGCCGTCACGCCGACATCGACCCGCACGACCGCCGCCGATATTCGTGCGTATTTTGCCACAATCGGCCTGGGCACCTGCGGTGCGCCCCCTCCCTGAGGCAGTGGTGGCAAAAATGTACGTATTTGCTTGAATCGGGTGGCATATTGGTCCATAATTTTCCTGTAATCACCCATTCAGGAACGTCATGGCGTGGACGGCTCCGCCTTCTAGTTGTTGATTTGGCAACAGAATCTTCGCTCATGAGGTTGTTGCGTGGTAACTTTGGCACACGTTGCATAACGCCCATTCGCGGGTGATGTTCGATGATTTCTTCATATTCCATGAAAGGACAAGAGGCTATGAAACTAGCAAGATTACTCCTGACGGCTCTGTGGGCGGTTTCGTCCAGCGTTTTCGCCGTAACCTTCACCGTAACGCCGAACCCGGCGAACCAGACCGTCGGGGTGGGCGATGCCGTGCAGTTCGATGTCGACCTGACCTCGGTCCCGGCCAATGCCAGCAACGGCATGAGCTTGGTGCTCTACTACGATTCCAGCAAGCTGACTCCGGTCAACGATGGCACGAACCTTGGCGTGACCAATGTATTCTCTACGGATCTGTTGGGGGTCGCTGCGCCGGCCGCCGATGCTGCCGATGATGATGGTAACCCGGCGACCGACCAGA
>JALVEB010000087.1 GCA_027008705.1 Sedimenticola sp.
GAACTCGCATCAGGGATTACCCCAATTCCGCCCCCCGCTCACGCGACTAATGGATATGATCGATGATGCCGTCCAGCTCGTCGAGTGACGAGTAGCTGATCACCAGCTTGCCGCGCCCGGACTTTCCGCGCTGAATCAGCACCTTGGCGCCGAGCTTTTCAGAGAGATGCTCTTGCAGGCGACGCACATCGGGATCCAGCACCTGCGGCTTCTTCGGCTTCGCCGCCTGCTCGGCAGCGACGCCATCGAGCAGGCGGCGCACAAGCTGCTCGGTGGCGCGCACCGAGAGCCCCTGGTCGACCACTTCGCGCGCCGCGCGACTTTGCGCCGCCCCTTTCAGGCCGAGCAGCGCGCGCGCGTGCCCCATCTCCAATTCACCGGCGTCGACCATCGCCTTGACCTCGTCGTTGAGGTCGAGCAGGCGCAACAGGTTGGAGACCGAGGCGCGCGATTTGCCGAGCGCCTCGGCGATCTGCTGGTGGGTCAGGCCGAACTCGTCGAGCAGGCGACGCAACGCGCCGGCCTCCTCGAGCGGATTCAGGTCGTCGCGCTGGATGTTTTCGATCAATGCGACGGCCATCGCGCGGCGGTCGTCGATCTCGCGGATCACCACCGGGATCTCATGCAGCCCGGCGAGCTGCGCGGCGCGCCAGCGGCGCTCGCCGGCGACGATCTCGTAGCGCCCCCCGCCGACCGGACGGACGACGATCGGCTGCACCACGCCCTGGGCGCGGATCGAATCGGCCAACTCACGCAGCTTGTCTTCGTCGAAGTCCCGACGCGGCTGGAAGCGACCGCGACCGATGAGGTCGACCGCCAGACTGTCCGGCGCCGCCCCGGCGTCGCGCGGCGCGACCTCGACCGGCGCCGCGCCGCTTTCCCCCGTGCGCTGCTGCGCCCCGCCCAGCAAGGCGTCCAGCCCGCGCCCCAGTCCCCTTCGTTTACTCACCATTGTCGTCAACTCCCGGCATGGGCGCGCGATGCCTCGCGCCCGCCATCGCGCCGCAACATCTCGCTGGCCACGGCAAGATAGGAAACCGCGCCACGCGAGCTCTTGTCGTAGAGCATCGCCGGCAGGCCGTGACTGGGGGCCTCGGCCAGGCGCACGTTGCGCGGCACCACGGTGCGGTAGACATCGTCGTTGAAATGCCGGATCAGTTGGCTCGAGACCTCATAGGCGAGGCGGTTGCGCGGATCGTGCATGGTGCGCAGAATGCCCTCGAGACGCAGCCCCGGATTGCGGCTGGCCTTGATCTGTTCGATGGTTTCGAGCAGCGCGCTAAGCCCCTCGAGGGCGTAGTACTCGGTCTGCAACGGCACCAGCACGCTGTCCGCCGCGACCAGGGCGTTGACCGTCAGCATGTTCAGCGACGGCGGGCAGTCGACGAAGACGAAGTCGTAATCGGGCTTGACCGGCGCGAGCATGCGCGTCAGGCACCGCTCGCGCGCTTCGTGTTCGATCAGGCCGACCTCGGCGGCGGTCAGGTCGACGTTGGCCGGCAGCACGTCGAAGCCGCTGGCCTCGGCGCGGCGCACCACCTCGCGCGCCGGACAGTAGCCCAGCAGGGCATCACCGACATGATGCTCGAGCTCGTGTTTGTCGATGCCGCAGCCCATCGTCGCGTTGCCTTGCGGATCGAGATCGATCAGCAACACGCGCTGCTTCATGCTGGCCATCGACGCGGCCAGATTGACCGCCGTGGTGGTCTTGCCGACACCGCCCTTCTGGTTGGCGATTGCGATGACTCTGGTCATGTTCTCTCGATGATGATGACATGGCGCGCCGCGTTCAGTCCGGGCACCTCGATGGGTTCGGCGCGCGCCCGGTAGCCGTCCGGCACGGCGGCCAGCTCGTCGGCGCGCAAACGCCCCTTCAAGGCGACTATCTTACCACCAGCACGCAACAATGGCGCGCCCGCGTCGACGATATCAGGCAACGAGGCGAACGCGCGCGAGGTGATGCGGTCGTAAGCCAGGGCCGGCGGACGCCATGCCTCGATACGCGACTGGATCACCTCGACGTTGTCCAGCCCCAACTGATTCACCGCCTGACGCATGAAGCGGATCTTCTTGCCGTTGCTGTCGAGCAGGTCGAAGCGGCTCTCCGGGCATGCGATCGCCAGCGGGATCCCGGGCAGACCCGCGCCGCTGCCGATATCGAGCGTCCTGGGCGCATCGAACCAGGAACGGACCGCCAGACTGTCGAGCAGATGACGGACGACCATCTCGCGCGGCTCGCGCACCGCGGTGAGGTTGAAGGCGCGGTTCCATTTTTGCAGCAACCCCAGATAATCGAGCAGGGCCTCGACGCGGGCCTGGTCGAGCGACAGAGCGAGCGCATCGAGACCCCGCTCCAACAGCGCACGCGGTGTGGCGTTCACGCGCGCCGCTTCTTCAGATGCACCAGCAGCAGGGAGACCGCCGCCGGCGTCATCCCGGGGATGCGCGCGGCCTGGCCGATGGTCTCGGGACGCTGGCGCGCGAGCTTCTCGCGCACCTCGCTGGACAGACCGCGCACCTGTGCGTAATCGAGATCGTCGGGCAAGCCGACGCGCTCCTGAGCCTGTTGACGCGCGATCTCGTCGTGCTGGCGGTTGATGTAACCGGCGTACTTGGCCTCGACCTCGATCTGCGCGGCGACAGCTTCGTCCGGCTCCGCCTCGTCGCCGATCAGCTCCCGCAATATGGCATGGTCGATGCCGGGGCGGCGCAGCAGATCCAGCGCGCGCGTCTCGCGACGCAGGCCATCGGGAAAATAGCGCGCCGACAGCGCGGCGTCGAGCCGTTCGGGACGCACCCAGGTATCGCGCAGACGCTGGCGTTCGCGCTCGATCGCCTCGCGCTTGCGCTCGAACGCCGCCCAGCGCCGGTCGTCGACCAGACCGAGACGCCGGCCAGTCTCGGTGAGGCGCTGATCGGCGTTGTCCTCACGCAGCAACAGGCGATACTCGGCGCGGCTGGTGAACATGCGGTAGGGTTCACGGGTGCCGCGCGTGGTCAGATCATCGACCAGCACGCCGAGGTAGGCCTCGTCGCGGCGCGGAACCCACGGCGTCTCGCCGCGCAGCTTGCGCACCGCGTTGGCGCCGGCGAGCAGGCCCTGCGCCGCGGCCTCCTCGTAGCCCGTGGTGCCGTTGATCTGGCCGGCGAAGAACAGGTTTTCGATGAAAAGGGTCTCCAGGCTGTGGCGCAGATCACGCGGATCGAAGAAATCGTATTCGATGGCATAGCCCGGGCGGGTGATGCGCGCCGCGCCGAAACCCGGGATCGATCGCACCAGCGCGTATTGCACATCGAACGGCAGACTCGTCGAGATGCCGTTCGGGTAGACCTCGTTGCTGCCCAGCCCTTCCGGCTCGACGAAGATCTGGTGCGAATCGCGCTCGGCGAAGCGCTGCACCTTGTCTTCGATCGACGGGCAATAGCGCGGCCCGACGCCCTCGATGACGCCGGTGTACATCGGCGAACGATCGAGGCCGCCGCGGATGATCTCGTGGGTGCGCGCGGTGGTGCGGGTGATATGGCAACTGATCTGGCGCGGATGATCGTCGCGTGACCCGATGAACGAGAAGACCGGGCGCGGCTGGTCACCCGGCTGCTCTTGCATCACAGAAAAATCGAGACTGCGGCGGTCGATGCGCGGCGGCGTGCCGGTCTTCAGGCGCTCGACGCAAAACGGCAATTCGCGCAGCCGTCGCGCCAACGCGATCGACGGCGGATCGCCGGCGCGACCGCCGGCCGATTGCTCCAGACCGATGTGGATGCGCCCACCGAGAAAGGTGCCCACGGTCAACACCACCGCCTCGGCGCGAAAGCGCAAACCCATCTCGGTCACCACGCCGCGCACCCGGTCCTGTTCGACGATCAGATCCGCCACCGGCTGCTGGAAGATCTCCAGATTCGGCTCGCTCTCCAGCGCCGCGCGCACAAAGGCCTTATAGAGCGCGCGATCGGCCTGCGCGCGGGTCGCGCGCACCGCCGCCCCCTTCGATGCATTGAGCGTGCGGAACTGGATGCCGGCATGGTCAGCGGCGCGCGCCATCAGCCCGCCGAGGGCATCGATCTCGCGCACCAGATGACCCTTGCCGATACCACCGATCGCCGGATTGCAACTCATCTGCCCCAAGGTCTCGATGTTATGCGTCAGCAACAGCGTGCGCGCGCCCATGCGCGCCGCCGCCAGCGCCGCCTCGGTGCCGGCATGCCCGCCGCCGACGACGATCACCGCATAGTGTTCGGGATGGAACATCGCATTCACCTGAAACCCACTCGAATTCGAAACGAAGTATACTCGTCGCCCAGGAGTTTTCGGATTTTCGAGACCGTTCCTCGCGCCCGTGGGCCAGGCGCGGAAACGAGTCACAGCCCATTCCATGGCGAGTTTCCGCAACAACGCCCTCGGGTGCGAGGGGCGGTCGCAGTGGCGAAAATTCGTGGGTGACGAGTATACCAGTTGCCGCTTGTGGCCGAACGCACCCGCCGGCGCTATCGTCCTCATCCAGCGCCGCTGCGCTCGATCGGGCCTACGCCTTGTCAGCTCAAACCCATTTCGCGGTTGACTGAGTAGTCACTAATTTTGTGAAGGAGCCTCTGGAGCATGCGGGAAACCCAGATCGACCTGATCCGTCACGGCGAACCTCTCGGCGGGCCGCGCTACCGCGGCCACGCGATCGATGACCCCCTCAGCGCCAAGGGCTGGCGCCAGATGCGCGAGGCGGTTCGCGGACTCGGCGGCTGGCGACGCATCGTCAGCTCGCCGTTACGCCGATGCGCCGATTTTGCGCGCGAACTGGCCGCCGAGCGCCGGCTTCCGCTGACGATCGAAGCCGACCTGCGCGAGGTCGGCTTCGGCGCCTGGGAGGGCAAAACCAAGGACGAGCTGCGCGCGCTCGACGCCGAGGCGTTCGCCGCCTTCTACCGCGACCCGGTTCATCATCGACCACCCGGCGCCGAGCCACTGGATACCTTCGTCGCGCGCGTGAGCGACGCGATCGACCGCCTCGCCGCCGAGCAAGCCGGCGAGCCCATGTTGATCGTCGCGCACGCCGGCGTGCTGCGGGCCGCATTGGTCCACGCGATCGCCGCGCCGCCGGCCTGCATGTATCGCATCGAGGTGCGCAACGCCGCGCTGCTGCGGCTGCGCGCGCGCGCCGACGGCTGCCAGCTCGCGGCGCTGCACAATGGGGACCTCGCAACGCCGTTCTGATTCAGCCGCGCCCCGAGGCGACGCAGTCGCCGACTTGCGCCTTGCGCAGACGCTCGCGAAACGCCGCCGCGCCGGGCGCGCCCTCGCGCGGCGCCCAAGCGGCGAAATCCGCGTCGCCCGGCGGTCGCCAGGGGCCGCGCTTGACCTCCAAAACCAGGGTGCCCGGCCGCTCGGAGACCAGCGCGTGCCAACCGGCGCCGTCGAACTCGACGAGGCGTGTCCCGTGGGTGGTCAGCTCGATGCGCTCGCGGACCACGCCCCGGTCGTCGAAGCGCAACAGCAGCAAGCGCCCCTCGAGCAGGGTCAACAGCTCCCAACGATCCTCGCCCGGGTGACGATGCGGGGTGACGCAGGTCTCCGGTTCCAGCGCCATCACCATGCGTTGCACCGGGTCGGACGCGTCCGGGTGAAGGCAGTCGTGCGCGCGTCCCCGCGCGGCCGCGCGGGCATTGTCGATCAGGGCTTGTTTTCGTGTACCATCCAGTATCTTCGACATCTTTAGATTTTCCAGGCAGACACCCATGAAGCGATCCCTCAACGGCATGATACCCGCCACCTTGATGCTGGTGATACTGGCGAGCGGTTGCGAATCGCAATCCAGCGCACCGCCACCCGCGCCAAGCAAGCCGTCTCTCGCGCAACGGCCGGCGCGCCTCATCGAGCAGGCGCGCGGTGCCGCGGGCGACGCCAGCCTGCGGATCGAACAGACCGCGCGACGCAGCAACGCGATTCGCGATCAGATCCCCCACCGCTGACATTCTCCGGAGTATACTCGTCGCCCAGGATTTTCGGCGACTGCGACCGTTCGCCGCGCCTTTTCGTCACCTGCCTTCCGTGGAGATTCCCGGTGCCCGATCCAACCTCCCGCGATGACCCGCCCGCCGGTCTGGAACGTCGCCAACGCCGGCGCGGCATCTACCTGCTGCCCAACCTGTTCACCACCGCGACGCTGTTCGCCGGCTTCTACGGTATCCTCGCGGCGATGGATGGACGCTTCGGAACCGCCGCGCTGGCGGTATTCGCCGCGATGCTTGCGGACGGCATCGATGGACGCCTGGCGCGCCTGACCAACACCCAGACCGATTTCGGCGCCGAATACGACAGTCTCGCCGATCTGATCGCCTTCGGCCTGGCGCCCGCGCTGATCATGTACCTTTGGGCATTGCAACCGCTCGGAAAACCCGGCTGGCTGGCGGCCTTCGTCTACGCCGCCGCCACCGCGTTGCGCCTGGCGCGCTTCAATACCCAGGTCGGGGTCGCCGACAAGCGCTATTTTCAGGGATTGCCCAGCCCGTCGGCGGCGGCGATCATGGCCGGCTCGGTATGGACCGCCACCGATCTCGGCTTCCCAGGCCACGGCCTTTCATGGCCGATGGCGGCCATCACCCTGCTCAGCGGCCTGCTGATGGTCAGCAATGTACGTTACAGCAGCTTCAAGGAGGTGGATTTTCGCGGCAAGGTGCCGTTCATCGTACTGGTGGCCATCATCCTGGCATTGGCGATCCTGCTGTTGCATCCGCCATCGGTGCTGTTGTCGATCTTCTTCATCTACGCCCTGTCCGGGCCGCTGACCACTTGGCGCGCGATGCGCCGTCTGCGCCAGGACGGCGGCGAAACCGGTCCAGAGGGATAAAGCGGGACCCCCGTCAATGAAAAAACGGTGGCTTGATGGCAAGATATGGGCGCCAACCGCCGGATCGCATTCCCGGGGAAGCATATTCCAGGGCGCCGGCGCATCACGACCTTGCGTTCTCCGCACGCGGCGAGGCCATGCCGCCCGCCGGAACGTCGAGACAATCGAAATCCGTGCCCCGCTGCAAGGACCCGCGGCATGGCACGGCACCAGGAGTCTGGAATGAAAGTATTGCTAGTCGATGATTCAAAATCGGCGCGTTTCGCGCTGCGCTCGATGCTGGGCAAGAAAGGCCTCGATGTGGTGATGGCGGAATCCGGTGAAGAGGCCATCGATGTCCTCAAGGACCACAAGGTGGACTTGGTGCTGATGGACCAATCGATGCCGGGAATGGGCGGCATCGAAGCCACGCGGCGCATCAAGAACGATCCCGCCACCGCCGATCTGCCGGTGGTGCTGTGCACCTCCGCCGAGGGCGAGGAGTTCGAGCGCAAGGCGGAAGAAGCCGGGGTCATGTCGATCCTCAGCAAGCCCCCGGCGATGCAAGCCTTGCAGCAGATCATCGCGCGCCTCGAGCAAGAGGAAAAGGCCCCCCCGGCCACGCCCCCTGCGACGCCGGCCGCTCCGGTCGGCATCGATATCGATGGCCTCAAGCGGCAACTGGAATCCGACCTCGGCCTGTGGTTGCAGGAGATCCTCGACAACAGCCTCGACGGCGTCAATCATGAGATCCGCGGTCTCGGCTCGCGCCTCGAACAGCTCGAAGCGCAGCACCATGAGGTCCGCTCCTCTCTGGCGGATATTCCAGACGCGGAGACGCTGAAGAAAGCCGCCGCGAAAGCCGGAGAGCAAGCCCGCGACAAGCTCGAGACCCTCCAGGCCAGCCTCGCCGAGCAGCGCGAAGCCATCGACAGCCTCGCCGCCCAGGTCGACAACCAGCCGTCGGTCCTGAATCAGGAGCCATTCATCGATGAACTCCGACTGACGGTAAACCAACAGATCGGCGAGCTGAAGGATCGTCAGGACGAGTTGCTCAATGAAGTCAGCTCTCGCGTGCGCAGCGAGATCCAGGCCGCGCAGCAACAACAGATGCGCAAGGTCTATGTCGTTGTGGGCGTCGCCTTCGCCGTGCTGGCCGCCGCGATCGCCGCGCTCGCCTCGGGCGCGCTGGGTTGAAGCGGGCAGGAATCAGCTAACCGCCATTGGAGCTACTTGTTGAGTAACGATACTCGTCACCCATGACTTTTCGGCCACTATATACTCGCCGGGGATTCGCGCGATTCAGCGAGCAGCGTTCATCAGCAGGCCGATCCAGGCAAGAATCGCGCAGGCGACGAGTACCAGGCTGATGGCCCTGGCCAGCCATTTGGGCATCGCGTCGATATCGAGATGCGCCATGCGCACATGGATGTGGCTGTACCGCCAGGAGGCTTGCAGGAAGGCGGCGATGCCGAGCAGGATCAACAGGGTTGCGATTGCGAGCAATACTCCGGGCGGCAAAACCTCTTTCAGGAACTTGACCGCGCCGAGCCCGGAGGCGAGCGCGGCCAGGCCGGTGCGCAACCAGGCTTGGTAGGTGCGCTCATTGGCCAGCACGGTCCGATCCATCGCCAGGACGTTGCGATCCGGACAGGGCTTGTCCGCGGTCTCATTGGCCGGCTGGTCCGGGTTCTTCGATGCGGTTGCCGGGGCGGTCACACCCGCGGCACCATGCGGCTGCCGCCATAGACGAGTTCGTAGTATCTTTTCTCCAGCTCGAGCTTGTGCGCGGTCTCTTCGTTGGCGAGGTATTCGAACAACTGGCGGATCGGGCCGGGCGGCGCGTTTTGCGCGAGTTCACGGTATTGTTTCATCGCCGCGTCTTCCCGCCCGAGGGCGTATTGCAGGATGGCCTGGTCGTCGGGGTTGTCGCCAAGATCCGGCAGTTGTATGTAGTCGGAGAAGCGGTGGTCTTCCCGCGGAACCGCGATGCGTTCCTGGATCTGTTGCCGCGCTTCTGGGTCTTCGGCAAGGCGCTGAAAGAGTTCGTAATGGGTTTTCTCCTCGGCGGCCAGCTCTTCCACCAGATAGCGGAGATTCTTGCGTACCCGTGGAATCAGGCCGGTATAGAACTGGTGGGCCTTGCGCTCGAACTCGGCGGCGCTCTGGAGGATCTCGGCCAGGCTTTTCCGTGCCCGGAGGTGTTCATAGGCGGGGCCGTGCCCTTCGGGGTGTTCGCTCATGATCCGGCCTCGGTGTGTTGTTGCAATGCCTGGTGGATGCTGGCGGCGACGCGGTGTCCATCGGCAACGGCATGGACGACATCGGGCCCCCGCACCATGTCGCCGGCGGACCACAGCCAGGGCTCGGCGGTGCGGCCGTTCTCGTCCACACGCAGGCGGCCCCGATCCCATTCGAGGCGTTCGCTGAGCGAATCGCCAAGGATGGATATGTCACTGATCTGGCCGATCGCCTCGACCACCCAGGCGGCTTCGTGGAGTTGTTCGTCTTCGTGGTTGTAACGAGGCGCGAAGCGGCCCTGCTCGTCGAATACCGAGGTCACGCCGAGGGTCTTGAGGCCACCGAGGCCGCCATCGGCGTCGATCACGATCTCTTTCGGGCCCCGGCTGGCGAGTACGCGCACGCCTTCCTCGCGCGCCTCCTTCAACTCGGTTGGATCGGCGGGGAAATGATCGAAGTCTTCGAGCGCGCAAACGGTGATGTCGATCGCGCCATGGCGGCGCATTTGCAGCCGCGCGAGGCTGCGGGCGATATCCATGGCGACGTTGCCGCCACCAATGATGACGACGCGCTTAGGCGGGGCGAGCGCCTCGCCCTCGCGGATGCGGCGCAGCAGTTCGACCGCGGTGTGCACATCGCGATGGCCGCTGCCGGGGATGCGCGTGGAGCGGCCCAGTTGCAGGCCGATGGCGAGCACTACGGCATCGTACTGTTGGCGTAGCGTCTCCATCGTCAGCTCCGCGCCGATGGGGGTGTTGCAGCGGATCTCCACGCCCTGGGCTTCGATCACGGCGATATCGGCATCGAGGCGGTCATCGGGCAGACGGTAGGCGGGGATGCCGTAGCGCGGCATGCCGCCAGGCCGGGCCAGGGCCTCGTACACGGTCACCGCGTGGCCATGACGCGCGAGATCGAAGGCCGCGGTGAGTCCGGCCGGGCCGGAGCCCACGATGGCGACGCGCCGTCCGCTGGGGGCGGCAACGGAATCCTGGGTGACGAGTTCACGCACGCGCTCGTCGGGGACGCTGTCCATTGCATGGCGCTTGAGCCAGCGGATCGCGAGCGGTTCGCCCCGGTTGCCAATGGAGCAGGCCTGTTCACAGCGATGGGTGCAGACGCGGCCACAGACGTGGGCAAAGGGGTTGGTGCGATAGATCTGGCGCACTGCCTCCTCGGCATCGCCGCGCCAGATCGCGCGGATGTACTCGGGCGCGTGCATGTGGGTCGGGCAGGCCTCGTGACAGAGGCCGCACTGGACGCAACGCGCGGCTTCATCGATGGCTTGTTGTGGCTCGTAGCCTTGCACGATCTCGTCGAATCCCTGGATGCGCGTGGGCGCCGGGAGTTCTTTCATGGGCTGGCGCGCCGGATCGATCAGTTCGGAGACCTCGGACTTGGCCCAGCCCGCCGGAAAGGGCTGGCCGTGGATGCCGTTTGGATCCGGCAGCACGAAGTAGCTGTCGAGCTCGGATTCACGGCAGATGTGGATGTATTCCCGCGTCAGCGCGATCGAGCCGCTCGGGCAGATATCGACGCACAGGCCGCACCAGCAGCAACGGCCGTAGTCGATCGCCGGACGCTGGTTGCGGATGCCGCGCGCCGGGTCTTGCGGCAGCGAGGGGATGGTGACCATGGTGATCGCGGCGTTGTCGCAGATCCGCTGACAGGTGCCGCAGCCGATGCATTGGCTCCAGTCGTTGACGTGGAACCCACGGTAGTTCAGCGAGGCCGGGCGCGGGGCCAGCGTCTCGGTAACCGGCGCGCGGGTGAAGAAGCCCAGCGCCTTCAGCGGCGCGAGCAGGCTGCCGCGATCGTCATGACGGATCTTGGCCATCAGCGGTCGACCTCCGGCGGACAGGCATCGAGCGAAAACATGATCTGGGCGATGTCCTCGAGACGGGAGCCGACCACCAGCCGTTCGAGCACCTGCACGGCATGCATCGACGACGGCCCGCGCACATGCACGCGGTAGGGCTTCTCGCCACCGGTGGAGACCACATAGTAGGCCAGCTCGCCCTTGGATGATTCGATCCGGGTATAGGTTTCACCGGCCGGCACCCGCCAGGCCAGGGGGTTGGGGATCGGCGCGCGCACCGGGCCATCGATGGCCGGCAGGCGCTCGATGACCTGCCGCAGGATACGGATGCTCTGGCGCAATTCGCCACGGCGCACAAGATTGCGCGCCAGCGCGTCGCCGGCCTCCTCGGTGACGATATCGAAATCGAGTTGGTCGTAGACCAGGTAGGGATCATCCCGGCGCACATCAAAAGCCAGGCCGGTGGCGCGCAGGTTTGGCCCGGTGACGCCCCACTCCAGCGCCTGCTGCTGGCTCATTACGCCGACGCCGCGCGCGCGGCGCACGAAGACGCGGTTGCGGAAGAACAGCTCATCGTAGTCTTCAAGGCGCGATTCCAGGTAATCGAGCAAGCCGGAGAGACGCTCGAGAAAACCATCCGGCAGGTCGCGGCGCACGCCGCCGGGCAGGTTGAAGATGCTGTAGACACGGCCGCCGGTAAGCTCTTCGAAACGGTCCAACACGCGATCGCGGTCGGCCACCCCCCAGAACATATTGGTGTAGAGCCCGGTGGTCGCGGCATGTCCGCCAAAGGTGAAGAGGTGCGCGGCGATACGCGACATCTCCAACTGCATGACGCGAATCCATTGCGCGCGCGGCGGCACCTCGATGCCGCACAGGGCCTCTACCGAGAGCGCGTAGCAGACCTCCATCGGGCTGGGGTCCGGCACGCAGATGCGCGGCACCAGGGCGATGTTCTGAATCCACAGGCGGCCTTCCATCAGCTTCTCGAAGCCGCGATGCAGGTAGCCGCCTTCGGCGCGCGCGGCAACCACGCGGTCGCCATGCAGGCGCACGCGCAGGGCATAGTTGCCCTCGATGCCGGGATGGTTGGGGCCGAAGTTCAGCTCGTACTCATGGCTCGGCGGATGGGCGCGGGCCTGGTAGTTCTCGGGTCTCACCGGATCTCTCCCGGGCGGCGCGCGATGCCGCCGCCCTGTTCTTGCAGTTCTTGCAGCCAGTCCGGTTGGTATTCCTCCCACTGAAAGCTGTTTTCCACATAGGCTTCGGTATCGAAATCCTTGCGCATCGGCGGCGGGCCATGCCATTCGGTGAGGATGAACGGCTCCATGTCCGGGCTGCCTTCAAAGTACAGGCCGAACATCTCGTGGATGTCGCGCTCGAAGAAGGCCGCCGGCTGGTAGAGATCGTAGACCGAGAGGTACACCCCCGGATCACGCGCGATCCGGGTATGGGCCGAGACCAGCATGCCAAGCTCGTAAGACCAGAGGTGATAGACCAGTTCGAACTCGCCATCCTCGATCCAGTCAACGCAGCTGATCGCCGAGAGGTGCGCGAAACCGGCGCGCCCGCGCAGCAGCTCGAGCAGCGCCGGCAGGGATTCCGATGCGATCTCGATGCGCACGCGCCGCTCGCCGCGGATCTCGATGTCCCGCTGCAACTCCTCCAGCCACGGATTCATTGCCCGGCTCATGCCTTTTCCTCCCCGCCGGCGGGCGCGCGCAGGCGCATCGTCAACGGCTCCAGCGGTTGCTGATGGCGCTCCAGCAGCGCGGTATGTTGGCCTTCGCTGTGCTCGCCGAGCAGACCGTAATGACGCGCCTCGGCGAGCACGTCGGTGGGGGTCTGCCAGTTTTCACCAAACAGCGCCTGCTGGTTGCCCAGGTAATGGTCGTAATGGGTGTAATAGCGCTTCCAGGATTCGACGCGGCCCGCGGCGATATCGTCCATCAACGCGCGCATGCCGG
>JALVEB010000088.1 GCA_027008705.1 Sedimenticola sp.
ATAAAGGGTAACTGCTCAGATCACCGCTGAAATGCGTCAGATCAAGGCAAAAAATGGGATTTACAAGAGTAAATGACCATTTTTGAACGCAGAGCTGGCGTATTTCAGCGGTTAGCTGAGTAGTTACGATTTTTCATGATCTGGGGTGATGCCACCCCGTCATGAGCGTGAATCGCGAAGCATCCTGGACCCGCCTACTTGGGACTATAGCCCATTCTGGCACACGCTTGGCGCATGAGGCTACAAGCTCCATCTCATCTGATACAGTAAGCGCCAAGGGGCGACGCCCAGAGCATGGCGAGTCTCCGCGCCAAAGCCCACGAGCGCGGAAACGAGTCATAGCCGCATTCTATGGCGAGTTTCCGCACCGACGCCCACGGGTGCGAGGGGCGGTCGCAGTGCCGAAAATTCATGGGCGACGAGTATATAGTAACGCGATGAAACTGGTATTCGTCGGCAGCCAGGGCGCGCAGTCGCTCGCAACCCTCGCCGAGCTCAAGCGTCACGGCCTGGCTCCGCACGAGATCCTGATCCATGGGGCGGATGGAATCGCCGAGGGGATCCCGCTGCGGACTCCGGCTGACGGGATCGCCACCTGGGCGGCGCGTCATGGTCTGGCGGCAAGACAGTTGTCACCCGGGTCGTTGTTCACCCACCTGCTCCACTGCGATGCCGATCGCCTGCTGGTGAGTTGCTATCCGGCGCGCTTGCCAGAACGGGTGCTCGCGTGTTTCCCACATCGCTGTTACAACCTTCACCCCTCGCCCCTGCCCGCCTTTCGCGGACCCAGTCCGATATTCTGGCAACTGCGCGCGGGGCGGCGGCATATCGGCGTAAGCGTGCACCACATGACGGCGTGCATGGACCAGGGCGCGCTCCTGGGCCGCGGACGCTTCATGCCGCCGACCGGCGCCGACTGGTCCGAACTCCACCAATGCGCCGGCGCGCTCGGTGCGCGCCTGTTTCTGCATGGACTGAAGAAAGGACGGGAATACCACCCTCTCGCAAACCATGAACGACACAGCAGTTATCAACCCGCGCCGGGCTTCCAGGATTTCGAAGTCTCTCCATGCTGGACGCGCCGCCATGCGCAGGCTTTTATCGACGGGGTAAGCGCAATCGGCACACCGTGGCTGCGCGATGTCGATGGAAAGCCGCTCCACATCCTGTCGGCACGCCCGGCGACGACGCCGCTCCGGCCCAGGGAACGACCGTTTCATTGCGCGGATGGCGTGCTGCTCATTCAACTTGACGAGCACGCT
Source organism: Sedimenticola sp. (assembly GCA_027008705.1). Lineage (GTDB taxonomy): Bacteria > Pseudomonadota > Gammaproteobacteria > Chromatiales > Chromatiaceae > JALSSX01. The sequence continues at coordinate 1,263 of JALVEB010000088.1, forward strand.
CGTCGTGGATGAATTTCGGTTGCCGCGACTATCCCTCGTAGCCCGCGCCTCGTTGCGGAGTCCCGCCATAGTCACAGCGATGATTCGTTTCCGCGCCTGGCTCACGGGCTCGAGGAAGGGTCTCGAATATCCGAAAATTCATGGGTGGCGAGTATGCCTGTGAGATCGGCGGTTCAATCCCGGCGCAGATCGGCCGAAACCGCAATCGGCGTAGGGTAGCGCAACACGATCAGGTAGGTCGATACCAAAAAAGTCAGCACCGTGCTGACCTGGATCAGGTAGGCCGCCTGACGGCCGATCACTCCCTGCTCCCATGCCAACACCGCCACCATCAGCGAGAACTCGCTCATCTGACCGAGTCGGAAACCAATCTCCAGTCCGGTATCCGGTTTTTCTCCGGTGCGCGCGAGCAGCCAGCGGAACACCCACGGCTTCAGCGCCAACAGCGACAGCCCGATCGCCAACGCCGGCGCCAGCACGAGTGGCAGCATGCGCGGATCGAAACTTGCGCCGATCGAGAAAAAGAACATCACCAGGAAAAAATCGCGCAACGGCTTCAAGCTCTCGGCCACGAACAATGCCACCGGACCGCTGGCCAGACTGACCCCGGCGATGAAAGCGCCGATCTCGTGCGACAGACCGAGCAGCCGCGCCAGTTCGGCGAGTCCCAGACACCAGCCGATCGCAAGCAGAAAAACATACTCACGGATGGTGTCGAAGCGCCGGATCAACGGTGTCAGCACCCAGCGTTCCATCACGAACGCGAACAGCGCCAGAACAGGCAGCGATGCGAGCAGCAATACCAGGCGATACAGCGGCACACCGTTCTCCCCGCCCGCGCCGAGCAGCAACAGCAGCGCGATCGCGATCAGATCCTGCAACAGCAGAATGCTAATGATGATCTCGCCCATGCGCTGGTGGTGCAGCACCGTCGTCGGCAACAGCTTCAGACCGATGATGGTGCTGGAAAAACCCGCGACCGCGCCGATCAACAAGGCCTCCCCCCAACGATAGCCGAACAGCCACGCCAGCCCCGCCGCCAGCAGGAAGCAGGCCAGCGAGCTTCCCAGCGTGACCAGGGTCGTCTTGCGCGCCATGCGCAGCAGATCCTGGGGTTGCAGGTTCAAGCCGAGCAGAAACAGCAGAAACATGATCCCGATATCGGCGATGCCGCGGATCAGATCCGGGTCGGTGACCAGACCCAGCCCCGACGGTCCGAGCAATGTGCCGAGCAAGATATAGGCCACCAGCAGCGCCTGGCGCGCAAACAGCGCCAGGGTCGCGAAAACCGCCGCCCCGGTAAAGATCAAAAAGATCGTATAGACGATATCATTGGTCATATCGGGAAGATCTTCATCGAGGTGGACCGCATGATCCTCAGCATAGCAGCCCATGCGGCTCAACGTTACCGTCGCCTGGCCGCTATCCATCGCAATCGGCCGAAGCCCGAATCACAGCTGGCGCCCCGTCACCGGTATACGACATGGCACAACCCAATCGAAGACGACATTCCACGGTGCAGGTCATCGACACCCTCGCCGAAGTCACCCGCCATCAGGATCGCGATCTGATCGAACGCAGCCTGGTGAAGACGCTCGCGGAGATCGTGGATTGCCTGGAACTGCGGCTCTACCGCATTGTGCGCATGCCGCCGGAGATCGAGTTGTTGCTGGTCGATCAGGTCACTCCTCGCCAGAAGGTCATCGCGGCACTCGATGGCTGCGAACGACCGGTGCCCGACCGTCTCTGCGCCAGCATCATCGAGGCCCTGGAAAGCGGCGAGATCGTCACCAATCTGGAAGCCCAGCCCTGCGTGATCTACCCGATCGAGGACAACCAGGGAGGGATCCAGGCGGTGCTCGTGCAATTCGTCGTCAGGGTCTCGTTCGATGACCAACGCATGACCCACGGTCTGCTGCGCATCTACGCCAACTACCTCGCGCTGATCGACGAATCCCAACGCGACAAACTGACTTCGCTGCTCAACCGCGAAACCCTGGACGACACCATCGCGCGCCTGATGACCCATCGCCATATCCATGGGCGTGAAAAACCCAACAAACGGCGACAGGATGCCAACAGCCACTGGCTCGGCCTGCTCGACATCGACCATTTCAAGCGCATCAATGACAGCTGTGGCCACCTGTTCGGCGATGAAGTCCTGATCCTGGTCGCAAACTTGATGCGCGACACACTTCGCGAAGAAGACCTGATCTTCCGCTTTGGCGGCGAAGAATTTGTCGTTATTATCGATACGCCTTCCCAGCAACTCGCGTGGATGGTATTCGAACGACTGAGAAAAACCATAGAAAATCACCCTTTTCCGCAGATCGGCCGGGTCACTGCCAGTATCGGAATCGTCGAGATCGCCAACCAGGCGGGTCCGGCGATGGTGATCGGCAATGCCGACAAGGCGCTCTATCATGCCAAGAATACAGGTCGCAACCGTGTTGAAGTCTACGAGGAATTGGTCGCCCAGGGAGAATGCCAGGGCAGCGATACCCCCCGCACCGGCACCATCGACCTGTTCTAAACCACCGGCCACGGGTACGCCGGCCCTTTCCATCCGCGGGATTCAGGGCTTACCCGGGTCTCCTCTCGAATGAAAAGCCGCCTGCTTCCGTCCTTCCTCCTGTTGGCTCTGATGGCCGGCTGCGAAACCATGGAGCCGAAGTCCAGCGCGCGTCCCGACCCTCTCGTTCGCGCCGAGCAGGCCTATGCCGCGCATGAATGGCAAAAAGCGATCGACGCCTATGGAACCGCGGCCCGTGCCGGCACGCTCGCTCCCGAGTCCCGTCGCCACTTCATCGACAGCGCGCTGCGCGCCAACCGTCCCGGCCTTGCCGCGGCCACGATCGAAGAAGTCCGCAAGGAACCCGCGGATCCACAACAGCTCAGGCAACTGCTACGCGCGCACCTGCTCGGGGCACGGCGGACGCTGCGCGAGCTGCAGCGCCGAAAGGAGATCCCGAAACGGGAAAAACGCCGGCTGCGAAGACTGGCCGCCGCGATCGACACCTTCGAAACGGAAAAATCAAAGAAAAAGCGGCACGCCAGAAAAAAGCGTTCCCGGAAACCGGCCACCGCCCCACGCAAGGCCGTTCAATCCACGGCCACGGCAAGCAAAAGCGCAAAGAAACCCCACAATCAAAGCCTGCCACCCTACCCGCGCTGGCTCGAGAAAGCCGGACCGGAGGCCCATACGATCCAGCTCATCACCGCGCTGACGCCGGCCCAGATCAACCGCTTCATCGATGAAAACCAACTGCCGAGAAAGCCGCTCTACGTCGCCAACTATCGTCTCAACGGCATCCCGCACTACGTCCTGCTTTTTGGGCGCTTCGAGAATCTCGGACAAGCGAAGAAGGCCAGTGAACGACTGCCGCTGAGCATCAAGACCCTGTGGATCCGCCCGGCCCGCTCGGTTCGCGCCTTCCTGCGCATCGCCACGCATCATTGATCCATCCTCGCGCCGGGTATAGACTCGGCGCCCCAAGAATCCTTTCCGTCGATCCAGGCGCATGAACCAAGCCCCCGGCCATATCATCGTTGGACTCTCCGGCGGCGTCGACTCCGCGGTCGCCGCGCTGCTGTTGAAGCGTCAGGGCTGGCGTGTCACCGGCCTTTTCATGAAAAACTGGGAAGAGGACGACGGCCCCGGCCACTGCGCCGCGGCCGTGGACTTGAAAGAAGCGGAGAAAGTATCGAACGCATTGAATATAGAACTACTTACCGTAAATTTCTCCAGTGAATACTGGGATCGGGTGTTTGCCATCTTCCTGGCCGAATACCGTGCCTTGCGCACTCCGAACCCCGATGTCTTGTGCAACCGCGAGATCAAGTTCCGCGCCTTTCTGGACCATGCCCGCCAGCTCGGCGCCGATGCCATTGCCACCGGCCATTATGCGCGCATCCACCATCAGGGGGGCACAAGCCGACTGCTACGCAGCCGCGACGAGAACAAGGACCAGACCTATTTTCTCTACCAGCTCGACCAGTCCCAACTACGCCATGCGCATTTCCCGCTCGCCGGGCTGACCAAGCCCGAGGTGCGCGAGCTGGCGCGCCAGGCCGGCCTTCCGAACCACCAGCGCAAGGACAGCACCGGCATCTGCTTCATCGGCGAGCGCCGCTTCCGCGAGTTCCTGGCCCGCTACCTTCCAGCCAAACCCGGTGAGATCCGCGGCGACACCGGTCGCGTGATCGGACGCCACCAGGGTTTGATGTATTACACCCTTGGCCAACGCCAGGGGCTGGGCATCGGCGGCGTCGCCGGCGCCAGCGAGGCGCCCTGGTTCGTCATCGACAAACTCGTCGACGAAAACGTACTGGTCGTGGCGCAACGACACGATCATCCCAAGCTGCTGTCCAACCGTCTGCGTCTAAGCCAATTGAACTGGATCGGCCATCCACCCCGCCCCGGCGAAGCGATATCGGGTAGAATCCGGCATCGCCAGCCACTTCAGGCCTGCCATATCGAACACATCGACGAAACCGGCTGCATTCTCGCCTTCGCCGATATGCAGCGCGCCGCCGCGCCCGGGCAATCGGCGGTGCTCTATCGCGGAGACGAATGCCTGGGTGGAGGCATCATCGAAGAAGGATGGAGACGACCATGAAAGACCGCACTCTGGCGCTCGCCGCGCTCTATCAGGTCGCCACCCTGGTGCAGGCCATCGCCCGCCATGGCCAGGCCGATGAAACCGCGATGCGCACCATCATGTACAGCCTGTTCCAGCTCGACGCGCCCAACGTACTCGGCGTTTACGATCAGCTGTATGGACTACGCCTCGGACTGGAGCAGATCATAGAGCAGTTCGAAGGCAAGCAGGCGCGCGACATCGAGCGCGTGCGTTATGTCGTTTCCCTGCTCCATCTGGAACGGAAACTCAGTCGCTTACCTGATAATCTTCAGGCGATACGGCAGAGATTGATCGAGCTTCAATCGGAAGCCGACGAGCATGAACTCACCGATATTGTCTTGATCCGCGAGCTGGCGGAACTCTATGGGAAGCAGGTCAGCACGGTCAGCCCACGCATCATGATCTCGGGAGAACCCGTTTATATTCAGAACCCGGACAATGCCGCGCGCATCCGCGCCCTGCTGCTCGGAGGAATACGCAACGCAATGCTTTGGCGTCAACTCGGCGGCACCCGCAAGCAGCTGATCTTCGGGCGACGCAAATGGGTCGAGAGCGCGCGCGAACTCCTTGCGCAAGCGCTACCGGTTACACAACATCAGAATTGAGGCTATGTCATTTTTCCCGATATCGGGATATTCTTCACTCAAGGCGCGGTGGGCATCCACCCACCACGAACGTCGTTTCCATTGAAATATTCAACGAAAACCTTACAAGCAAAAGGAGAGATCATGAAAAAGCTTATCATCACCAGCCTGCTCGCCTTCCTTGCGCTCGGCCTGAGCGCCTGCGGCGAGAATACCGACCAGATGCTCGACAAAGCCAAGGAAGCCACCGCCAAGGCTTGGGACAAGACGAAAGAAGCGGCTCACAATGTTGCCGAAAAGACCAAGGAAACCGCACATACGGTTGCCGAGAAGGCCAAACCCGCCTGGGAGAAGACCAAGGAAAAGAGCAAGAATGTCTGGGAGAAAACCAAGCAGCAGGCGCACGAATCAATGGAGGAAACCAAGGCGGCGGCCGCGGATCTGAAAGAGAAGATCACCTCCAGCGAGACCTATCAGAAGGTCAAGGAAAAAACCGCGGCGGTAAAGGAAAAGATCACCTCCAGCGAAACCTATCAAAAAGCGAAGGCCAAGATCCACGATCTTGCCGAGCAGGGCAAGGCCAGCATGGAAGAACGCGGCTACCAACCGCCTGAAACCGAGTAATCCGGTCCTTTTCACCTACCCGATCCGATCGGGCCGGCCCCGTCACCCAATGGATGACGGGGCTTTTTTGTGCGTATCCTGACGCATTGGGTTAAAATCGGCGGATTTGAAACCTGTCCCACACCAGCATCACCGGAGCAGCGGAATGAGCAACAGTTTCAACGCCAGATCGACTCTCGACGTCCATGGCAAGCGCTACCAGATCTATCGCACCGACGCGGTCGAGAGCCGGGTTCGACTGCCCTTTTCGATCCAGATCCTGCTGGAGAACCTGCTGCGCCACGAAGACGGCCTGACCGTTACCCACGACGACATCCAGGCGCTGGCGAACTGGGACCCGCAAGCCGAGCCGAGTCAGGAGATCCAATACCGCCCGGCGCGCGTGCTGATGCAGGATTTTACCGGGGTGCCGGCGGTGGTCGATCTGGCCGCGATGCGCGACGCGATGCGGCAACTCGGCGGCGATCCGGACCGCATCAACCCATTGCAACCGGCCGAGCTGGTGATCGACCACTCGGTGCAGGTCGACGCCTTCGGATCGGGGCAGGCGCTGGAATTGAACGCCGAACTGGAATTCCGCCGCAATCGCGAGCGCTACCAGTTTTTGAAATGGGGCCAGAAAGCCTTCTCCAACTTCAAGGTCGTGCCACCGGATACCGGCATCGTCCACCAGGTGAATCTCGAATACCTCGCGCGCATCGTCTTCGGGCAGGAGAACGACGGTGTGTTACAAGCCTACCCGGATACCCTTGTCGGTACTGATTCCCATACCACCATGGTGAACGGCGTCGGCGTCCTGGGCTGGGGTGTCGGCGGTATCGAGGCGGAAGCCTCGATGCTCGGCCAGCCGATCTCGATGCTGGTGCCGCGGGTGGTCGGTTTTCGCCTGACGGGTGAACTTCCGGAAGGCGCCACCGCGACCGACTTGGTACTGACCATCGTCGAACAGCTACGCCGTCACGGCGTGGTCGGCAAGTTCGTCGAGTTCTTCGGCCCGGCGATCCGTCACCTGCCGATGGGCGACCGCGCCACCATCGCCAACATGGCGCCGGAGTACGGCGCCACCTGCGGCCTGTTCCCGATCGACGACGAGACCCTGAACTACCTGCGCCTGACCGGGCGCGACGAGGAACAGATCGCACTGGTCGAAGCCTACGCCAAGGCCCAGGGCATGTTCCATGACGCCGCCAGTCCGGAGGCCGACTACTCCGAAATCCTGGAACTGGACATCTCCACCATCGTCCCGAGCCTTGCCGGACCGAAGCGCCCGCAAGACCGTGTTCCATTGGATCGAGCCAAGCAGGCCCTCCGCGCGGCGCTCGACGAGACCAGGCAAGAAAGCGGTGCCGGCGGCCCAGGTCAAGCGCCACTGGACATCGATGGCGAGGAACGGACGCTCGCCGACGGCGCCGTGGTGATCGCCGCGATCACCTCCTGCACCAACACCTCGAATCCCTCGGTGATGATCGGCGCCGGTCTGGTGGCGAAGAAAGCCGCCGAGAAAGGCCTGACGCGCAAACCCTGGGTCAAGACCTCGCTGGGTCCCGGCTCGCTGGTGGTAACCCGCTACCTGGAACAGGCCGGCCTGATCAAGCCGCTGGAACAGCTCGGCTTCTACGTCGTCGGCTATGGCTGCACCACCTGCATCGGCAACTCCGGACCGCTGCCCGCGGCGGTTTCCCAGGCCATCGCCGAGGGGGATCTGAGCGTCTGCTCGGTGCTCTCCGGCAACCGGAACTTCGAAGGCCGCGTGCATGCCGAGGTGCGCATGAACTATCTCGCCTCGCCGCCGCTGGTGGTCGCCTACGCGATCGCCGGCACCATGGACATCGATCTCTACAACGAGCCGCTGGGCACCGGCAACGATGGCCAGCCGGTCTTTCTGAAAGACATCTGGCCCAGCCAGGCGGAAGTACGCGAGTCGATCCAACGCAATATCGATCGCGACGAATACACCGAATCCTATGCCCATGTATTCACCGGCGACAGCCGCTGGACCGGGCTGTCCTCTCCGACCGGCGAGCGCTTCGACTGGGATCCGGAATCCACCTATATCCGTAATCCACCCTATTTCGAGGGCATGAGCCGGGAGATCGGCGCGGTCTCCGACATCCATGGCGCGCGCGCGCTGGCGATCCTCGGTGATTCGGTGACCACCGACCATATCTCGCCCGCCGGCGCGATCAAACCGGACAGCCCGGCCGGGCGCTACCTGCGCGAGCACGGTGTCGAGCCCGCCGACTTCAACTCCTACGGGTCGCGACGCGGAAACCACGAGGTCATGATGCGCGGCACCTTCGCCAACATCCGCCTGCGCAACCGGATGGCGCCCGGGACCGAGGGCGGCGTCACCCTCCACCAACCCTCCGGCGAAGAGATGAGCATCTACGACGCGGCGATGCGCTACAAGGAAGAAGGCGTCCCGTGCGTGGTCATCGCCGGCAAGGAGTACGGCTCCGGTTCGTCGCGTGACTGGGCCGCCAAGGGCCCTTACCTGCTTGGCGTGCGCGCGGTCATCGCCGAGAGCTACGAGCGCATCCACCGCACCAATCTGGTATGCATGGGGATTCTGCCGTTGCAGTTCGAAGATGGTGAAAACGCCGCATCCTTGGGGCTGAGCGGCAGCGAAACCTTCGACATCACGGGCCTCGGCGACGGTTCGGCAAAGCAGGTCGAGGTCACTGCAAGCGCCCCGGACGGCACGCGCAAAACCTTCGTCGCCCGGGTACGCATCGACACCCCGCAGGAGGTCGAATACTACCGCAACGGCGGCATCCTGCACTATGTGCTGCGCAAGCTGGCCGACTGAAGGAGACACGCCGATGGAACTCTCCACCCTCACCGCCGTCTCGCCGATCGACGGACGCTACGCCGGCGCCACCGAATCGCTGCGCCCGATCTTCTCCGAGTTCGGCCTGATCCGCCATCGCGTACTCATCGAGGTCCGTTGGCTGCAATCATTGGCGCGCCATACCGGCATCGCCGAGGTACCGGCGCTCAGTGAAAGCGCCGAACGCCTGCTCGACACCATCGCCAGCGACTTCCATGAAAGCCACGCCCGCCGCGTAAAGGAGATCGAGCGCGAGACCAACCATGACGTCAAGGCGGTCGAATACTTCCTGAAGGAACAGATCAGCGGCAACCCGGAGCTGGAACGCATCGCCGAGTTCCTGCACTTCGCCTGCACCTCCGAGGACATCAACAACCTCTCGCACGCACTGATGTTGACGCGCGGGCGCGATGACATCCTGCTGCCGGCGATGGACCAAGTCATTGACGCCATCCAGGCGCTCGCCCATGCCCACGCCACCCAGCCGATGCTGTCGCGCACCCACGGCCAGCCGGCCTCGCCGACCACCCTGGGCAAGGAGATGGCCAACGTCGTCCACCGCCTGCGCCGGCAGCGCCGACAGATTGCCGGCGTCGAGATCCTCGGCAAGATCAACGGCGCGGTCGGCAACTACAACGCCCACCTCGCCGCCTACCCCGGGATCGACTGGAGCGCCCATGCGCGCGATTTCGTCACCTCGCTCGGCCTGAGCTGGAACCCCTACACCATCCAGATCGAACCACACGACTATATCGCCGAGCTGTTCGACGCCGTGGCCCGCTTCAACACCATCCTGATCGATTTCTCTCGCGATGTCTGGGGCTACATCTCGCTCGGCTACTTCAAGCAGAAGACGATCGCCGGCGAGGTCGGCTCGTCGACCATGCCGCACAAGGTCAACCCGATCGACTTCGAGAACGCCGAGGGCAACCTCGGCATCGCCAATGCCTTGTTCGCCCATCTTGCCGCCAAGCTTCCGATCTCGCGCTGGCAACGCGACCTGAGCGACTCCACCGTGCTGCGCAATCTCGGCGTCGGATTCGGGCATACCCTGATCGCGCTGCGCTCGCTACAGCGCGGCATTGGCAAACTGGAGGCCAACCGCGAAGCGATGCTCGCCGACCTCGACGCCAACTGGGAGGTTCTGGCCGAACCGATCCAGACCGTGATGCGGCGTTACGGCATAGAAAAACCCTATGAAAAGCTGAAGGAACTGACCCGTGGACAGCGCATCGGCGCCGCCCAGCTCGCCGCCTTCATCGACAGCCTGGCGATCCCGGACGACGAAAAAACCCGGCTGAAGGCGCTGACCCCGGCCAACTACCTCGGCAATGCCGCGCAACAAGCGGCCGAGATCTGATGGCGCGCAAGAAACGACCCGGCTTCGAGGAAGCCCTGACCCAACTCGAGGAGATCGTCGAGCGCCTTGAATCGGACGAGCTGACGCTGGACGAGTCACTGAAACTGTTCGAACAAGGCGTGGCGCTGACACGCCTCACGCAAAAGACCCTCGAAGAGGCCGAACAGAAGATCCAGGTACTCGGCGAACCGCTCAAGCTCGACGCCGAAGCGGAAGACCTCCCCGATGCATGACGCAGCCTTCACCCGGTTTCTTGCGCAACACCAACAGCGTGTCGAACGACTGCTTGACAAGATACTGCCCGATGCCCGGATCGCGCCGCAACGCCTGCACCAAGCGATGCGTCACGCGGCGCTCGGCGGCGGCAAGCGCATCCGTCCGTTGCTGACCTATGCCACCGGACGTTGTCTTGGAGTCGATCCACAGCGGCTCGACCGTCCCGCCGCGGCCATCGAGCTGATCCATGCCTACTCGCTGGTCCACGACGACCTCCCGGCCATGGACGACGATACGCTCCGCCACGGAAAGCCAAGCTGCCATGCAGCCTTCGGTGAAGCCAGCGCGATCCTCGCCGGCGACGCTCTCCAATCACTGGCTTTCCACCTGTTGGCGCGCACCGACGATCCGGAAAAGCCCGAGATCCGTCTGCAACTGCTGGAAACCCTCGCCCATGCGGCCGGCTCGCGCGGCATGGCCGGAGGGCAGCAAATGGATATCGACGCGGTCGGCAGCGAACTGAGCTTGCCCGAGCTGGAGAACATGCACATCCACAAAACCGGCGCGCTGATCTGCGCCAGCGTGCGCGTCGCGGCGCTGGTCGCCGAAATCGACGAGGCCGCGAGCCAAGGCCTCGGACACTATGCCAAATGCATCGGCCTGGCGTTTCAGGTCTACGACGACATCCTCGATATCGAAGGCGAAACCGAGGAACTCGGAAAAACCCAGGGGAAGGATCAACAGGAAGACAAACCCACCTACCCCCGCCTGCTCGGACTCGACGGCGCGCGCGAGATGGCGACCCGCCTGGTCGACGACGCGCTCGAAAGCCTCTCGGCCTTCGATCACCGCGCCGACGCGCTACGCGGCATCGCCCGCTACATCGTCACGCGGCGTCATTGAACCCACGCAGGCGGCCTGATTCATTCGTCGGATTTACCCGATTTACCGACGAACATCACCAGAAAAAACGCCATCATACCGATGATGAAGGCGATCACAAAGAAGGAAAGAATCCCCACCCAATCGCTGAACAGCTGATGCCACAGTTCCATGCCGGTCTCCGTATCGTGTTGATATATCGTTGTCCATGAATTTTCGGCCACTGCGACCGCCCCTCGCACCCGTGGGCGTTGTTGCGGAAACTCGCCATAGAATGGGCTATGACTCGCTTCCGCGCCTGGCCCACGGGCGCGAGGAACGGTCTCGAAAATTCGAAAACTCATGGGCAACGAGTATAGTCCGTGGAATTACACCAGCACCGAAAAGGCATTTCATTGATCGGAATCAACATCCACAACGCAGGGCTATACGCTATACCACGGGGCAATCGCGCTGAAATGCCATTGACCTGACAAGGCGCGGGGCCGATCAAGCGCAGCGGATCGGGCAACAGCGCCAAACCTTTGAAATCAGGAAACCTCAAGCGAAATGAAGCGCGATTGCCCTGGGCTGTACCCGCCCTGACGCAAAAGCCATACCCTGCCTACGGGTTCTCCCGAAATAGAAATCCGCCATCGATGGTCTATATTCACCAGACAAGCGGCTGCGTGGACCGATTGCGTCCCACGGCCGACAGGTATCACAACGATCCACTACGAGGAGAGACCATGAGAAAGGTATTGAGCATCCTGCTGGGCGCCGGTCTGCTGCTGGCCTGGCTCGGCGCGCTGGCCGAGAATGCCACCGTCGTCGACGGCTACACCATCCATCACAACGCACTGACCACCGACATGCTGCCGAAGGATGTCGCGCGCGCCTACCATATCCAGCGCAGCAAGAACCGGGGCATGCTGAACGTCAGCGTCATCAAGCAAGAAGCCGGCACCATGGGAAAATCAGTACCGGTCAAGGTACGCGCCTTCGCCGCCAACCTGAACGGCCAGACACGCACGATCCCGATGCGCGAGATCCGCGAGGATGACGCCATCTACTACATCGGCGATTTCCGCGTCAACAACGAAGAGACCCTGAACTTCACGATCGAGGTCTGGCTGCCCGGGCAGAAGAAGCCCGCGGTGGCCAAGCTGAGCCAGGAGTTCTTCACCAGCTGAGACACCGCCTTCCCGCCACGGATGGCATCGCGGCGGCGCCGATGGCCTCAAACCAGCGCCTGCCAGAACATCGACAGCGCCAGCATCACCACCAAAGCGCCGGCAAGATGGCGTACCCACGCGCGGTGAGTAAACGCCCGCATGCGCGTCGCCACCGCCCCCATCAGCAACAGGTTTGGCAGCGTGCCGAGACCGAAACCCAGCATCAGCAAGGCGCCATGCCACGCATCGCCGGCCGACAGCGACCAAATCAGCATGCTATAGACCAGCCCACACGGCAGCCAGCCCCATACCAGCCCCAGCGCCAACGCCTGAGAGAAGCTCCGGACCGGCAGGAAACGGCGCCCGAGGGGCTCGATGCGCCGCCACAGCGCACCGCCGGCGCTCTCGACGCGGCGCAGCAGGTTCAACCAGCCTCCGAGGTACAACCCCATCAGCAGGGTCATCGTCGCGGCGAACAGATAGAGCAGCCACTGGGCCTCGAAGCCACCCTGGGAACGCGCCAGCAACAGGCCGATGCCGCCGGCGATCGCGCCGGCCAAGGCATAACTGACAAGCCGTCCAAGATTGTAGCCCAGTTGCAAGCGCCAGCGAAGCCGGGCCCGGGCCCGGGCGTCAATGCCCAGGCTCAGTGCCGAGACAATGCCGCCGCACATCCCGACGCAATGCACGCCACCGAGCAGACCGGCCAGCATCGCGGCAAGAAAACCCGTCTCGTTCATTCGAACAACACCCCGCGATCACGCCGCTTCAACCAGTACAACAAGGCCAACCCGGGCGCCGCGAGCGCCGCGCACAGCAGAAAAAACGGCGCCCAACCCAACGCCTCGACCAGGTAGCCGGTCGGCGCCGCGGCGAAGATACGCGGCATCCCCATGAAGCTGCTGAGCAATGCGTACTGGGTTGCGGTGAAACGCTTATTGGTCAGACTGGCCATGAAACCCACGAAAGCCGCGGTGCCGAGCCCGGCGCTGAAGTTTTCGAGCGTCACCACCGAGGCCAGCGCCCAGTCCTGGTGACCGACCGTGGTGAGCCAGGCGAAACCGGCGGTCGAAACGCCTTGGAGCACGCCGAAGCCCATCAGGCCGGCGAACAGGCCGATGCGCATCAGCAACAGGCCGCCGACCATCGAACCGGCGATCGTCGCCCAAAAGCCGAACAGCTTGACGATCGCGCCGATCTCGGTCTTGCTGAAACCCAGCTCCAGGTAGAACGGCGTGGTCATCTGGCTGGCCATGATGTCGCCGATCTTGTAGAGCAGAATGAACAGCAGGATCGCGATCGCATCCTGACGCCGGAAGTATTCGACGAACGGCTCGATCACCGCCGCGCGCAGGGTCTTCGGCGCACCGAACTCGAGCGCTGGTTCGCGACTCGCCAGCGTGGCGACGACGCAGGCCAGCATCGCCGCCGCCATCAACAGGTAAGTGCCGCGATAGCCGATCAGGTCAGCCAGGATCAGACCACCACCGGAAGCCAACAGCATGCCGACGCGATAGCCGCCGACATACAGCGAGGCGCCCATGCCCTGCTCGTCATCGGCCAGCGATTCCCGGCGATAGGCATCGATAACGATGTCCTGGCTGGCGGAGAAGAAGCCCAACAGCAACGAGGCCAGCGCGACCAACCCGAGATGATCGCGTGGGTCGGACAGCGCGAGCAGCGCGATCGAGCCGGCCAGGCACAGTTGCCAGACGAGCAGCCAGCCGCGCCGCCGTCCCAGAAACGGCGGTACATAGCGATCCATCAGCGGCGCCCAGACGAACTTCAGCGTATACGGCAGACCGACCAGCGCGAACAGACCGATGGTCGACAAATCGACCGCGCTCTCCTTCATCCACGCCTGCAACAGCGAGCCGGTCAGCAACAGCGGCAGGCCGGATGCGAAGCCCATCACGAAAGCCGCCAACATGCGGCCGCTGAACAGCGCGTCGCCGACCTCTCGCCAGTCACGCTTGCCCGGGCTCACGCCGGCGGCTCCAGATCATAGTCGATGCTCAGCGGGGCGTGGTCCGAAAAACGCTGCTCCTTGTAGATCGAAGCCGCGCGGATGCGCTCGCGCAGCCCTGGGGTAACCACTTGATAATCGATGCGCCAACCGACGTTGCGCGCCCAGGCCTGCCCCCGGTTCGACCACCAGGTATACTGCTCCGGCCTCGGATCGACGACGCGGAAAGCATCGACGAAGCCGGCGCGACCGAACAACTCGTCCATCCACGCCCGCTCCTCGGGCAGAAATCCCGAATGCTTCTGGTTGGCGCGCCAGTTCTTCAGATCGATCGCCTTGTGCGCGATATTCCAGTCGCCGCACAGGATATACTCCCGTCGACGCCGGCGCAGCTTGCGCAGGTAGGGAAGAAAGCGTTCGAGGAACTCGAACTTCCGTTGCTGGCGCTCGTCCGAAGACGAACCGGAATGCAGATACAGCGAGACCACCGACAGGTCATCGAAGCAGGCCTCGATATAGCGTCCCTCGCGATCGACATCCTCCCAACCGATACCATGCAGCACCTGTTTCGGCTTGGCGCGGCAATACAAGCCGACCCCACTGTAGCCCTTGCGCTCGGCGGCATGGTAATAGCAGTGATAGCCCTGCGGATGGAACAGCGGATCGGCGATCTGAAACGGCTGCGCCTTGAGCTCCTGCAAACAGACGAAATCGGCGTGCTGGCGCGCCAGCCAGCCGAACAGACCCTTGCGGGCGGCGGCGCGGATACCGTTGACATTCAGCGTAATGACGCGCATCGGGAGTCTCCGGCGCATGGAGCGCTCGCAGTGGCCGAAAATTCATGGGCGACGAGTATATCAGCCTGCTGACATCTCCCCATTTTTTCGGAAGTGGCCTTGTAAGGAATTGAAAATCAAGGGAAAGATGGGCCGAAAATGAAGTATCGGAGTTTTCGATGAGGAAAAATGGAAGTGCACACAAGCCATTGAACCCCAAGGAAAACTCCGATGACTCAAGATGCCATAGAACGCACCAAATGGAAAGTCCGTTAGCAACCGGGTGAAAGGGCTGCCTTCCCTGATTAAGCGGCCGGCAGGGCAATCGCACTTAAATTCCATTGACCCGACAGGGCGCAGGCTCGATCAAGCACAGCGGATCGGGCCTACTCATAGCCTGGGGAATATCATTATCAGCTGGTTGGCTGAGTGGTTACGGTATTTTCACATTAAGTCGTGACAGGCTCCCAGGCGCCGCATCGGCTGGTTGTCGCGGTCGAAATCGCGCCACAGGCTGGCATAGGTCCGGCCGTTCAGTGGATGTCGCTCGTGCGGCGCGACGTCGGCCAGCGGGCCGAGCACGAAGGCGTATTTCAGGATCTCGTCGCGTGGCACATGGACGCCGTCGAACTCGCCAAGCGCCTGCCCCCAGGTCAGGATGTCGACATCCAGCGTGCGCGCGGCAAAACGTTGCTTGCCGCGAATACGACCATTGGCGGCCTCGAGCGCGTGCATCCAGTCATTCAGTTCGCCCAATGGCAGATCGCTGTCGATGCCGACGACCAGGTTATGGAACGGCTCGCCGTCGAAGCCCACGGCCTCGCTCTCGTAGACCGGTGAGACCACCAGCTCGCCGAAGCGCTCGCGCAATGCGCGCAGCGCGGCGCGCAGCGAGCGCTCACGCTCGATGTTGCTGCCAAGGCTCAGCCACAGGCGCCGCGAGGCGGCGGCGCGGCGACGCTCGATGAGGACACCGACCGCGGCGGCCATGCCGAGCGCCTCGGGCTTGCGCAGGCGCAGCCGCAGCCAATCGACGGAGAAGCTGTCGAGCAATACCGCGGCGAGATGTTCGGCCAGGGTCTCGACCAGGGCGAAGCGCGTCGCCGCGCATACCGCCAGCGCGGTGTGCGCCACCGCGGCATAGTCGAGCGCATCGGCCAATACATCCTCGCGCGCGGCAGCGGCGACATCGGCCGTCAACTCGATGTCCAGCCACAGTGGCTGGCGCAGCCGGCGTTCCCAAGGATGCACCCCGATGCGCGCCCGCGCGCCGAGTCTTTCGATCGAAACCCTGTCCATTTCTCCATGATACCGGGATCCGAGCGACTTGACCCGGCCGATTCACCGCCAGACAATGCCGCCTTTTCCTCCGCCCGGCCAGTCATCATGCAACTCGATCTGTTCTTCATTCTCGCCGCCTATCTGCTCGGCTCGCTGTCCAGCGCCATCATCACCTGCCGCCTGATGGGGCTGCCCGACCCACGTTCCGGAGGCTCCGGCAATCCCGGCGCCACCAATGTGCTGCGTCTGGGCGGTAAGAAGGCCGCCGCGCTGACGCTGTTGGGCGACAGTCTGAAAGGCTTCGCGCCGGTGCTCGCGGCGGTGCTCTCGGGACGCCCCGAGTGGGTGATCGCGGCGGTCGGCCTGGCGGCCTTTCTCGGCCACCTCTATCCGTTGTTTTTCGGCTTCCAGGGGGGCAAGGGGGTTGCGACCGCGTTCGGGGTCTACTTCGGTCTGGACTGGCGGGTCGGCGCGCTGATCGCGGCGCTGTGGGTCGGCATCGCCGTGTCAACGCGGATCTCGTCCCTGTCGGCACTGGTCTCGATGGGGCTGGCACCCCTGCTGGTGTGGTATTTCCGTCCCCAGGGTCCATTGGTCCTCATGGCCGTGGTCATCGCGCTATTGCTGGCGTGGCGCCATCGCGAGAACATCCAGCGCCTGCTCGATGGTGAGGAAAGCCGCATCGGCCGTCAATGACCGATGGGGTAACGCCCTCCGGAGAGACGGATATCCGGCACCAGGAAGACGAACAGGATCGCGACCAGCAACGCCGCAAGCAGAATCAGGATCATCGTCTTCTTGCCCATCGCCTTCATTGCCTCAAGCTGATGATTTCCCAATCTTTCTCCGTGGCATGGGCGCGCAGTTCGTCGTCTGGATCGACCGCCACCGGGCGTTCGACCAGTTCGAGCAACGGCAGATCGTTGTGGGAATCGCTGTAGAAACAGCTTCCGTCCAGCGTCTCGCCGCGCGCCAGCAGCCACTCCCGCAAGCGTTCTACCTTGCCTTCACGAAAGCTCGGCGTGCCGTCCACTTCTCCAGTATAGCGCCCATCGCGCAACGCGGGTTCGGTCGCGATCAGGTTCGGCACGCCGAAGCGCTCGGCGATTGGTTCGGTGACGAAGCGATTGGTGGCGGTGATGATCACCAGTGTGTCACCCTCGATGCGATGGCCGTCGACGAGCATCTCGGCGGCGGGCTGGATCAAGGGTTCGATCTTCTCGGCCAGGAATCCCTCGCGCCAACGTCGCAGGGTTTCTCTGTCACGCCCGGCGAGTGGCCGCAACGAGAAACGCAGGAATTCATGGATGTCCAGTTTCCCCTCACGATACTCGCGGTAGAAGCGTTCGTTCTCGGACTCGTAGGTTTCGCCATCGACGATCCCCTGTTCGACCAGGTATCGGCCCCACAGGTAATCGGAATCGCCGGCCAACAGAGTATTGTCGAGATCGAAAAGAGCCAATGCCACGCCTTGTTCTCCGCATGCTTCGTTTCAAGAAAAGCGCGAATATACCCGATTCCATTGCCAGACAATAGTTTATCCGCTTGAGTCCCAGCCATGGTTTATGGAAAAATGGCCTTCAATACAGCCAAGGCAGCCCCCCGTGATCGACTCGGATGGATTTCGACCCAATGTTGGCATTATTCTCTGCAATGACGAGCGCCAGCTGTTCTGGGGCCGGCGCATCGGGCAGGACGCTTGGCAGTTCCCTCAGGGCGGCATCCAGCCTAACGAAAGCCCGCGACAGGCGATGTTCCGCGAGTTGGAGGAAGAGATCGGTCTGAAAACCGATCAGGTCGAGATCATTGGCCAAACCCGACACTGGCTGCGCTACCGGTTGCCGAAGCGCTATATCCGGCGCCGCCCGGACCCCGGCGCGCGCACCTGCATCGGCCAGAAGCAGATCTGGTTCCTGTTGCGCGTACTCTGCGATGAAAGCGGCTTCTGCCTCGATCATACCGAAAAGCCGGAGTTCGACGACTGGTGCTGGGTGGACTACTGGGAACCGGTCAAGCGAGTGGTCTACTTCAAACGCAATGTCTATTCGCGCGCGCTCGCCGAGCTGGAATCCCTGCTCTTTCCCGAGCGCACCGACACCCTGCACCCGCAAAATCATACGAGCTATCTGCGTCAGAACCGACGCTGATCCTGGCGATGCTGGATACGCTGCACCGGATCGTCCAGGAGGTCACCCGCGCCAACGACCTCGAAAAAGCGCTGCAATTGCTGGTCAGCGGCGTGCGCGAGGCCGTCCACAGTGACGTCTGCTCGGTCTACCTGACCGATTTCGAAAACCGCGAGCACGTCCTCGCGGCGACCGATGGGCTGCGCCCGGAGGCGGTCGGCAAGGTGCGCCTGCCGATGCATCGCGGCCTCATCGGGCTGGTCGCCGAGCGCGCCGAACCGCTGAACCTCGACGATGCGCCGAGCCATCCGCACTATCTTTATATCCCGCACACCGGCGAAACCGAGTACCACGGCTTTCTCGGCGTGCCGATCATCCACTACCGCAGCGTGCTCGGGGTGCTGGTGGCGCGTCAACAGCAGCCGCGCAAGTTCGAGGACGAGGAAGTCACCTTCCTGTTCACACTGGCGGCGCAACTGGCCGGCGCGATCAAGCACGCCCAGGCGAGCGGCGAGCTGGCGACGCTGACCCGCCGAAGCGATGGCGGCGCGCGCTTTCTCGAAGGGCGCGGCAGCGCCACCGGCGTTGCGATCGGAATCGGCCGGGTCGCCTACGAGGGCGCCGAGCTGTCGGCGATGCCGGACCGTCGCATCACCGACATCGCCGCCGAACGCCGCCAACTGCTCGACGCGGTGAACCGCGTGCGCGACGAGCTCGAAGCGATGAAGCGGCGCCTCGCCGGCAGTCTCGGGCGCGAGGACCAGGCCCTGTTCGACGCCCTGCTGCTGATGCTCGACAGCGATTCCCTGGTGCGGCGCGCGCTGACCCTGATCGAACAGGGCAACTGGGCCCCGGGCGCGCTGCGCGACAGCATCGAGGAACACGCGCGGGTATTCGATGCGATGGAGGACAGCTACTTGCGCGAGCGCGCCGCCGACGTGCGCAATCTCGGCAACCGCATCCTTTCCCATATGAGCGGCGCCGGCGGCCAGGCGGATGCCCGGGACTACCCGGAGCAGACCATCCTGGTCGGCGAGGAGATCAGCATCATGCAGCTTGCCGAGGTCCCGCGAGAGCGGCTTGCCGGACTGGTTTCGATGCGCGGTTCGAATTCCTCGCATGTGGCGATACTGGCTCGCGCGATGGGCATCCCGGCGGTTATGGGGGTCGCCGAGCTGCCGGTCAGCCGCCTCGACAAGCGCGCGCTGATCGTCGACGGTTACCGTGGCCGCATCTATATCTCGCCGACCCCGTCGGTCTTTCGTGAATACCAGCGTCTCGCCGACGAGGAACGCGCCCTGAGCCACGAGCTCCAGGCGCTGCGCGACCAGCCCTCGGAAACCGTCGACGGCGTGCATGTGCCATTGCTGCTGAACACCGGCCTGGTGCTGGAGCAACGGACCGCCGGCGCCGCCGATGCCGAGGGCGTCGGCCTGTACCGCACCGAGCTGCCGTTCATGGTGCGCGACCGCTTCCCCGGCGAGAACGTGCAGACCATCAACTATCACCGCGTGATCAGCGAGTTCGCGCCCCGCCCGGTGACGCTGCGCATCCTTGACATCGGCGGCGACAAGCCGCTGCCCTACTTCCCGATCGACGAGTCGAATCCGTTTCTCGGCTGGCGCGGCATCCGCATCCTGCTCGACCACCCGGAGATCTTCCTGACCCAGGTGCGCGCGATGCTGCGCGCCAGCGTCGGCTTCGACAATCTGCATATCATGCTGCCGATGGTCACCACGCTGGACGAGGTCGACGACGCGCTGGATCTGATCCACCGCGCCCGCGAGGAGCTGCTCGACGAGGGCTACGAGATCCACCCGCCCAAACTCGGCGTCATGATCGAGGTGCCGGCGGCGGCGATGCAGGCCGAGATCTTCGCCGAGCGCGTCGATTTTCTGTCGATCGGCAGCAACGATCTGACCCAATACCTGCTCGCGGTCGACCGCAACAACAGCCATGTCGCCGCCCTCTACGACGACCTCCACCCGGTGCTGCTGCACACCATCCAGCAGGTCGCCACCGCCGCGGCGGCCCACGACACGCCGGTCAGTCTGTGCGGCGAGCTTGCCGGCAACCCCGCCGCGGCGCCGCTGCTGCTCGGCATGGGCATCACCAGCCTGAGCATGAGCTCCGGCAGCCTGCTGCGCGTAAAGGCGGTGATCCGCTCGACCAGCCTGCCGCGCGCGCGCGAACTGCTGCGCTCGGCGCAGCGCTGCCGCGACGGCGATTGCGTGCGCAAGCTGATGGAACGCGCGCTCGATGGCATGGGGCTGGGCGGGCTGGTGCGCCCCGGCAAGTAGCCTGTCGCCGCCGCGCGCCGCTCAGGCCTCGCCCGTCGCTTCCAGCGCGCCGCCACAACTCGAGCCCTGCCCGGCGGTGCAGCCCCAGCAGTGCTCGCCGACACGCACCCGCAACCCTTCCAGCGCCGACGCATCGAGCTCGCGCAGGTGGGTCCGTCGGCGCGCGCCGAGACGCAACGGCAGATCGAGCATCTGGTTGAAGTCGCAATCATAGAGGTATCCACGCCAATCGACGCTCAACAGCGCGCGACACATGACCGCCTCGAGGTTCTCGTCGTTATGGTGGTCCTTCAGCAAGCGCAGATACTCACCGAAGCGTCCTTGCGACTGCAACAGGCTGCCAAAACGACGGATCGGCAGATTGGCCAGGGTCAGCAAGTGATCGAAGACCACCCCATGCGCCTCGCCGAGACGGCGCTTGTAGTCCTGCTCCAACGCGCATTGCGGCGGCGGCAGGTACGGTCCAGCCGGATTGTAGACCAGATCCAGACGCAGCTCGCCACCCTGGCCATAGCCGAGCGCGTTGAGGCGCCGCAACGCGCGGATGCTGCGCTCGAACACCCCCGCGCCGCGCTGGCCGTCGACATTCTCCGGCAGATAGCACGGCAGCGAGGCGACCACCCGCACCTGCCGCGCGGCCAGGAAGCTCGCAAGATCTTCCCGCCCCGGCTCCTCGAGTATCGTCAGATTGCAGCGATCGATCACTTCCACGCCGAGCGCGCGGGCCTGCTCGACCAAATAGCGGAAAGCGGGGTTCATCTCCGGCGCGCCGCCGGTCAGATCCAGCGTGCCCACGCCACTGACGCGCAGAAAAGCCAGCACCTCGTCGATGGTCTCGCGCGTCATGACCTCGGCGCGGCGCGGGCCGGCGTCGACATGGCAATGCCGGCACTGCTGATTGCACAGATAACCCAGATTGACCTGAAGCGTCTCCAGACGGCCACGCAGCGGCGCCGGAAAACGGGTGGGAAACAGCAATGGACGGGAATCAAGCATGAGATTTCTCGCAAGCGACGCAGATTCGGAGGGGCGGACTTCATTCTGCCTGCCATCCCGATCCGCGACAAGCCGGCATAAATCCCTTTCCTGCTACGCGCTGGCCGATACCCGCGACGCATGCTATTTTGCCGCAAGCCCGACACCGAAACCTACGGCGGCAAGATGAGCGCACACTTCAAGACCATCGGCATCATCGGCAAGTACATCGCTCCCGGCGTGCAACGCACCTTGCGCCAGCTATTGAACTTTCTGCGCCAGCGCGGCTGCGAGGTGGTCGCCGACCGCTACACCGCCGACAGCTACCCGGATCTGCGCATTCCCCGCCTCGATTGGGCCGGATTCGGCGCGCGCGCCGAACTCGCGATGGTGGTCGGCGGCGACGGCACCATGCTCCACGCGGCGCGCCACCTCGCCGTTCATGAAACCCCGCTGCTCGGCATCAACCTTGGTCGTCTCGGCTTCCTCACCGATGTCTCGCCGGAGAACATGGAAACCACCCTGAGCCATATCCTCGACGGTGAATACGAACGCGACGCGCGACTCACGCTGGAGCTGCAACTGCTCGACGACGACCAAATCCGCGAGCGCGGCTTCGCGCTCAACGATGTTGTCGTGCACAAATGGAACATGGCGCGCATGATCGAGCTGGAAACCCACGTCAACGAGCGCTTCGTCGATACCCTGCGCTCCGACGGCCTGATCCTCGCGACGCCGACCGGCTCGACCGGCTATGCGCTCTCCGGCGGCGGCCCGCTGATGCCACCGAACATCGACGCCCTGGTGCTTGCGCCGATCTGCCCGCATACCCTCAGCAACCGCCCGATCGTACTGCGTGACGACAGCGTCATCGACATCCGCATCCACGGTCGCACCGACCCGGCCCATGTGCGCATCAGTTGCGATGGCAATGAAAGCCTGCCGATCGGGCGCGACACCCTGATCCGCATCCGCCGCGGCCCCCATCGCGTGCAGCTGATCCACCCGGTCGGACACGACCACTTCTGCCTGCTGCGCGCCAAGCTCGGCTGGGGGGGATAATGCTGCGCGAGCTGTCGATCCGCAACCTCGCGATCGTCACCTCGGCCGAGCTCGAACTCGGTCAAGGCATGGTCGTGCTGACCGGCGAAACCGGCGCCGGCAAATCGATCCTGATCGACGCCCTGTCGCTGGCTCTCGGCGGCAAGGCCGACAAACGCATGATCCGTCACGGCCAGGCGCGCGCCGAGGTCAGCGCCGGCTTCCGCGTCGCGCCCGACAGCCCCGCCGCCGCCTGGCTGCGCGAGCATGAACTGGACAGCGACGACGAATGCATCCTGCGCCGCGTGCTGAACCAGGACGGCCGCTCGCGCGCCTTCGTCAACGGCAGCCCGGCGCCGCGCAAGGCCTTGCAGGAAATCGGCGCCCTGCTCGTCGCAATCCACGGCCAGCACGCCCACCAGGCCCTGACCCGGCCCACCCACCAGCGCCTGCTGCTCGACCGCTTCGGCGGCCACGCGCGGCTGCTCGAGCGCATCGCCCGCTGTTACCAGGCGCTACAACGAAGCCAGCGCCGGCTCGACGAACTGCGCGCCGCCGCCGACGAGCGCGCCGCGCGCGCCGAACTGCTGCGCTACCAGATCGACGAACTCGACGCGCTCGCGATCGGCGACGACGAATGGCCGCGCCTCGACGAGGCACAACGCCGCCTCTCGCGCGCCGACCAGCTGCGTGACGGCGTGGCCCGGGTGCTCACCCGCATCGCCGGCGACGATCAGGGCCTGCGCGACCCGCTGAACGATGCCGCGCGACAGCTGCGCGCGCTGGCCGCCTCCGACCCCACGCTCGGCGACAGCGCCGAACTGCTCGAATCGGCCTCGATCCAGATCGAGGAAGCCGCCAGCGGCCTGCGCCACTACCTGGACGGTCTCGAACTGGACCCGGCGCGGCTCGCGGAGGTCGAGACCCGCCTTGGTCAACTGCTCGACATGGCGCGCAAATACCGCGTCGAACCCACCCGGCTCAACGCCCACCGTGACACCCTCGCCACCGAACTGGCCACGCTGCGCCAGCATGACGACGACAGCGCGCGCCTCGCGGAAGAGACCGCTCGCCTGCAAGCCGAATACCAACGCGCCGCCGAACAATTGAGCAAGAAACGCGAGGCCGCGGCACGCAAGCTCGCTCGCATCGTCACCCAATCGATGGAAACCCTGGCGATGCGGGGCGGCCGTTTCGAGATCCGGCTGAGCCCGGCCGAACCCGGCGCCAACGGGATCGACCAGATCGAATTCCGGGTCAGCGCCAACCCCGGCCAGCCGCCCGCGCCACTTGCCGCGGTGGCCTCCGGCGGCGAACTCTCGCGCATCAGCCTCGCAATCCAGACCGCCACCGCCGGTTGCGACGACATTCCGAGCCTGATCTTCGACGAGATCGATGTCGGTATCGGCGGCGGCACCGCCAGCATCGTCGGCCGCCTGCTCCATCAACTCGCGCAACAACGCCAAGTCATCTGCATCACCCACCTGCCCCAGGTCGCAGCCCACGGTGACCAACACCTCGCTGTGGCCAAGGCCGCCCGGGACGGACAGACCACCACCACCATCCGACCACTGAAACCAAGGCAACGCATCGAAGAACTGGCTCGCATGCTCGGCGGCGAGAAGATCACACCCAAGGCGCGTGACAACGCCCGCGAGCTGCTGCGCCAAACCGGCGCCCTGCCGGAAAGCCCCGCGCAAGCAGATCGTCCCCGCTGAATCCCTTCGACAGAGAACAGAAACCGCATCCCAAACGGAGCGATTGGCGAACCCCATCACAAATAGTTAAACAGAATGTTACAATTCCTTGATGTATTTCACATTATTTACGAAGGCCTTTCTGATATACTGTGTCCTATGTTGTTTTTTCGTGCTTGGATCATCGGCTCGGCGCGTCTTCACCGTATCGCGCCAGTAAGACGGTTGACCCAATACAAATTAGTAACTTACGTTATTTTTTCAACTTTTTCCTAGATGTAGGAACCCGACAACAATGCAGCACATTCTCGTCGTCGACGACTCGCTTACCGAACGCACCCGCCTAGCCGGCATCCTGAAGGACGCCGGCTACCAAGTGCTGACCGCCAGCTCCGGTAACGAGGCGGCCACGATCGCCAAAAACCAGCACCCGGACCTGATCTTTCTCGATATCATCATGGACGATGGCGACGGATACAAAACCTGTCGCGACCTGAAACGAGACGACGAGACAAAAAAAATTCCTGTCATCATGGTTTCGAGCAAATCCAACAGCGTCGACAAGAAATGGGCGATGAAACTCGGCGCCAGCGCCTATATCACCAAGCCCTACGAGGCCGAGGACATCCTCGCGGAACTCGAAAAACTCTGAGGCAACATGGTCCATGCAGTCCCAACACGAGAACTCACCCGCGGTAAACGCCGTTGCCGGCCCAGACGCCTTCCCCGAGGCTTCGATACGGCCGCAGGATACCGCGGTCGGGCGCGCGCTCGACGCCATGGCGATGCGCTATGTCGTCGTCAGCTCCGGCGTTACACTGTTATTGCAGGCCGGCCTGACGATGGAGGTATTGGAAGACGTCGAGCGCCATTTCATCCCGCATGCGCCAACCTGGTGCGATGGCGTGGTCAACCTGCGCGGAGAACTGCTGCCGATCGTCGTTCCCGGCCGCTTGCTCGAAAAAGCGCCCACGGCCGAAGCGGCCCCGAGCCGTCGTTATCTGCTGGTTCTGCGTCCGGAATCCAGCGCGCCCGTCGCGATCCCGTTGGACCAACTGCCGGACAAAACCCGCTTCTCCGAGCTCTCGCCCACCGCCCTGCCCGGCGGGCTGCCCGCGGCCATCACCGCGGCCTACCGCTTGGGGGAGCGGACCCTGCTCGAACTCGACCACGCGGCCTTGCTCGAATCATTGCGGCCCGAGCCGGACACGCTCCCCGCATCGGGCCGACAGACGGTCGAAACCGGGGAATCCTAGCGACCTGATTCCCCACCGCTCTGGCGAACTCCACCCGGCGAACCTCTGCCATCGACTCGCGTTGAAACGCTCTTGACGCGGGATTGCACCACCCAAGATGACGAAAATCAACAACCCAGGCATATTCCGCATTTATATTTATCGTATGGTCCGAGAAACGGATAAGGATCCGAATCAGAATGGATACGCAACATTACGACAGGAAACCCGGAACCCACGCGCGGACGAAACGACCGCCGCCGTGAAACCTTAGTTTGAAACAGGCATTAGTCAAGGCATACCCATGAAAACCGATTCATCCCCGACCCCTCCCATCCCCGCGCCCGTGGCGATCCCGCCCATCCACGGCAATACGCCGGCATCATCCAAGCCGGGGGGATTCGCCCTCCGCGGCTTGTTGATTGTCCTTCTTGCGCTCGGAAACTCCACGCCCGCGCACGCCGCCGGGCAGGGCATCACGCCAAAGCGCATCCTCCTCGGCGGAGTGATGGATCTGAAGGGGCGCTCGAAAGGCTTGGGGCTGGGCATGTCCAGCGGCATCCAGGCCGCGTTGGAAGGCCAGAAGATCGGCCCGCGACAGATCCAGTACGAGGTACGCAACGACTCCTACAACCCGAAGAAAACCATCGAGGCCACGCGCCGGCTGATCGAACGCGGCGTGTTCCTGTTCGCCGGCAATGTCGGCACTCCGACCGCCAAGGTCTCGCTGCCGATCCTGAAGAAACAGGGGATTCCGGCGGTGGGCTTCTTCACCGGCGCCGGATTGTTGCGCACGCCCGAGGCCACCAACGTCATTAACTACCGCGCCAGCTACAGCCAGGAGATTGCGGCGGTCATCGACAGCGCGCTGAAGCATGGCCTCCAGGCCGACGAGATCTGCGCCTATGTCCAGAACGACGCCTATGGCATGGCCGGCATCCAGGGCCTCATCGATGCGCTGCGCCAGCGGGAGGACAGCGCCGGGATCGTCGCCAAACTCGAGGCACTGCGCAAACTGCCCGGCGACAACCCGCCGCGCAACGGCATCGGCCCGGTCGGCGTCTACCAACGCAATACCTATCTCGCGCGACCCGGCTACGAATCCCTGAAACAATGGGAGAAAGCGAACGATACCCAATGCCGCCTGGTCGTCACCGTCGGCTCCTATACCTCGGTGGCGAAGTTCATCGGCTATGCGCGTTACAAACACGAGAACTGGCTGTTCAGCGCGGTTTCGTTCACCGGCGCCGAAAACTTCCGCTCCGCGCTGAAGGAGATGAATACCGAGAACCGGGTCATCATGACCCAGGTCGTACCGCATCTCGACAGCAAGCTGGAGATCGTCCAGCAGGCGCGCAAGGCGCTCGGCGAGCACTTCAATTCGGTATCGCTGGAAGGCTATATCGTCGGCAAGCTGATTCTGCACGGCCTCCGGAATATTGACGGAGAACCGACCCGGCGCGCCTTTCTCGACGCACTGCTCGGGAAATCGTTCCAACTCGGTGGTCTGAAAATGGACTTCACCGATGACAACCAGGGCTCCGACCTGGTTACGCTGACACTCCTGAAGAACGGCGAGTGGCGCCCGATGCGGGAGCGTGACTGGGCAGCCATCCGCTGACCCACACGGCCCACGTATTCAACCCGTACTCTACCGAACCGACGCTAGCTCACGCAGGAAACCAGCATGTCCACCAACTTCACCAAGCATTCCAAACTGAATCACCTCTCCCTGGCCACCCGCATCCTCTGGCTGATCATCCTCGCGATCTTTCTGATCGGCCTGATCGGCGCGCTTGCCGGCTTGGCGCTTCAACAAGACCTACGTGCACTGGACCAGACCAGCCGCATCGCCACGCGCCTGACTCTCAGCAGCAACCTGATCGACCAGATCAACAACTACCGCACGCTGCTTTACGAAGTCAACAACGGCATCCGCACCTGGGCCGACGCGCGCAAGGCGCTGGAGGATACCCGCCAGTCCCTGCTCGCCAGTCTCAAGCTATTTCAGCAAAGCGAACAGGACCAAGAGAGGGCCGCTCAGATCGAACAACTCACCCAGGCCTTTCTGCCGGACCTCGACGAAGCGGGTAAGCTACTCAGGGCCGAGAACCACGCCAACCTGTCCCTGTTCGTCACCAATGACATGAACATCCCGCTGACTCCTTTACTCGCGGCCTTGCATGAACAGCAGGCCGAGGACGCCCAGGGTTCGCAGCAACTACTGGACGAAGCGCGGAAACATACCCAGCAATCGTTGCTCGCCGCGCTCGTCGTCAGCCTCATCGGCTTGTTCCTGATGATCCTGCTGGGTTATCTGATCTACCGTTCGATCACCGCCCCGACCCGCGCCCTGGTGGACACCGTGCACAAGCTGTCGCAGGGCGAGTTCGGCGCGCGCGCGCCGATCCACGGCAGCGACGAGCTGGCCGAACTCGGCCGGGCGCTGAACCAGCTGCTCGACGACCGCGTCGCCACGCTGAATCAGATCGAGCGCAACCACGAACAGCTCAACGACTCGGTGTTCGCATTGCTCGAGGCAGTGAGCGAACTCAGCGACCGCAACCTGACCGTCCGCGCCGAGGTCACCGAGGATGCCACCGGGCCGCTGGCGGACGCCATCAACCAGCTCGCCGAGGACACCACCGAGGTACTCAGCCAGGTCCGGGAGATCGCGCTCGAGGTCGACAAAACCGCCAGCGAGATCAACCAGCACGCCCAGTCGATCAACCAGATCGCAGCGGTCGAGCAAGCCGAGGCGGAAAAGACCGCCGCCGAGCTCGATACCATGAGCAAGCGCTTCGACAGCATCGCGACCGCCGCCAAGGTGATGAACGACACCGCCGAGGAGACCGCCGAAACCACCGGGCGCGCGCACCAATCGGTAAGCCGGACGCTCGACAGCATGCAGGAGATCCGCGACAAGACGCTGGACACCGGCAAGCGCATCAAGCAGCTCGGTGAACGCTCCCAGGAGATCACCCACATCGTCGACGTCATCAATACCGTGGCCGAGCGCACCACCGTGCTCGCGCTGAACGCCAGCATGCAGGCCGCCGCCGCCGGCGAGGCCGGACGCGGCTTCTCGGTGGTCGCCGAGGAGATCCAGCGTCTCTCCGAGAGCTCGCGCGAATCGACCAGCCAGATCGCCACACTGATCCGCAACATCCAGCTCGAGACCAACGAAACCATCCGCACGATGGACCGCACCATCGAGCAGGTCAGCGAAGGCTCCAAGCTGGCCGAGAACGCCGGACGCGAGATGGAACAGGCGCAAGCGACCACCACTCGACTGGTCACCGAGGTCGCCCAGATCTCCGAGGCCTCTCAGCAGCAGGCGCGCGCCGGAAAGGCCTTGCAGACCCGTGCCAAACGCATCGTCAGCGCCACCAAGACCACTGGCGAACGCCTGCGCATGCAATCCCGGCTGATCCAGAAGCTGGCCGACTACGCGCGCCAACTGGTCGACGCGGTCGGCGTGTTCAAGCTCGACAAATGAACGTCCATACGTCACGAACCAAGCGACCGGCTTCCCGGGGAGGACGCCGATGAACGCCGATGTCCCAGCGCTCAGCGAGGAGCTTGAAGACATCGCTCTGCAACTCGCCGAGCAGTGCCTGGCGCTCGTTCCGCAAACCGACTCGCCAGAGGCATCCTGGCAGCCGATGCGGGATGAATACGCGCGGCTCGCGATGACCTGCGAGCTCTATGGGCAAGACGAACTGGCAAGAACCGCGCGTTGGGGTGGAGACAACCTCGGCCGTATCGCCCGGCTTCCCGCCGACGCGCAGCGCGAACGCCTCGATCAAGGCCTGCCCTATCAATGGATCGAATACTGCGCCGCCTACCTCGCCGACCCGGGCGAGGCTGGCCTGCTGGTGGAGCTGCGAAACAGCCTGCTCGACCCGGGATGGCCGGAAGCCCTGTCGATGGAACAGCTCGAAGCGCTGTTGACCTCGCTGTGCACCCCCGCCGACGAGCCCGCTCCCTCCGGGACGACGGCGCCGGAAGAGAGTCCTCAAGAGAGCGACACATCGGCCTACCCGCTGCGCTGGAGCGACGACGTTCATCCGGAGTTGCTCGACGCCTTCTTCATCGAGGCTCCCGTCCAGGCGGCGCAACTGGCGGGCCATCTGCGCGCCATCGCCGCCAGCGAGGGCGTCGCCGACGAGGAAAGCTGCCGCACCGCGACCCGTCTCGCGCATACCCTGAAGGGCGCCAGCAGCGTGGTCGGCATCGACGCGCTCACCGAGCTCACCCACCGGCTCGAAGACATCCTGAACCACTCCGTCGCCAGCCCCCTGCCGGCCCCGCTGCGCGAAGACATGGGCGCCGCCGCGGACTGTCTCGAGGGCCTGCTCGATGCCCTCCAGGGAAGCGCGCCGCCACCCGACAACTTCCCCGCTCTGCGCGATGCGCTCGAAACCTGGCGCAAGCGCCTGGAGGAGGAAGCCGATGAAGAACCGCAAAGCGCGGCCGGGGCGGAAGCAGAGCCGACGGCCGAAAACCCGCGAGCGGCGCGCGCGGGCGGCTTGCGCCACGCCAGCGAGCCCAAGCTGCTGGTGCCGGTCTCGCTGGTCGACCGGCTGCTGAACCTGGTCGATGAAATGGCGACCACCACCGGGCGCGCGCTGAGCGAACTCGAGCGCGTGCTGGATTACGGCCTCCAGGCGCGCGAGCAAGACCAGCGGGCGAGGCGCATCCTCGCCGAATACGCCAGTCTGGTCGACGAGGCGCTGGCCGCCGGCATCGACGAGAGCCCGTCCGCGGGCGACGGCGACGAACCGTTCGATGCCCTCGAGATGGATCGTTACAACAACGCCCACGGCGTCAACAACATGCTCGAGGAGACCCTCGCCGACAGCCGCGAGATCCACCAGGCCAGCACCCGCCACCTGCGTCGCCTGAACGACATCCTGCACGACCAGAACCGGGTGCGCGAGGAGATCGGCGCGACCCTGCTGCGCACCCGCCTCGTCCCGTTCCGCACCCTCGTGCCCCGACTCGAGCGCATCGTCCGGGAGACCTGCCGCGCCACCGGAAAACGCGCTGAACTGGTGGTCGAGGAAAACCAGTTGGCGCTCGATACCGACATCATCAACGATCTCGCCGAACCGCTGTTGCATCTGCTGCGAAACGCCGTCGACCACGGTATCGAGCCGGCCGGGGTGCGTAGCGCGCTGGGCAAGCCGGCCAGCGGACGCATCACCCTTTCCGGCCGCCGCATCGGCAACCAGATCGAGCTGACGCTGCATGACGACGGCGCTGGCCTGGACCCCGAGCGGATCCGCCGGCGCGCGATCGAGCGCGGTCTGATCGACGCCGACAGCGAGCTCGACGAGGCGGCCACGCTGGCGCTGGTGATGCGGCCCGGATTCTCGACCCGCGACGAGGTCAGCACCGTCTCCGGACGCGGCATCGGCATGGACATCGCCCAGGCCACTCTGCAACGCATGCGCGGCAGCCTGCGCATCGAAAGCCGACTCGGCGAGGGCACCCGTATCCATCTGCGGGTTCCGGCCACACTGGTATCGGTCAACGCGGTGATCGCGCGCGCCGGCGGTCACGTCTTCGCCGTTCCCGGAGACAGCATCGCCCAACTGCTCTACATCGACGACGACGCCCTCGAACTCGGCGAATGGCCGGAGGCGCTCGCCGCCTACCACCCCGGCGAGGCCTGCTGGCGCTACCGCCACGACGGAGAGACGCTCGCGATCGAGCCGCTCGAGGCGCTGCTGGGGCTGCCCACGCGCGAGATCGAGCAGGCCGCGGGCGCAACCGCCCTGTTGATCGAAACCACCGCCGGCGAACGCCATCTGCTCCATGTCGACGAGATCGCACAAACCCGCAACATCCTGCTGAAGCCGCTGGAGCCCTACCTCGGCAACGTGCCCGGCGTGATCGGCGCCTGTCTGCTGAACGACGGCGATGTCGCGCCGGTGCTCGACATCGCGCGTCTGCTCGACTACCGCCGCGACGGCTTCGAGCCATCGCGCCGGCCGCCGCCGGCCCCGACCGGGCATCGCGCCGCGCCGGACGAGATACTGATCGTCGACGACTCCCTCAGCAACCGCAAGGCGCTGAGCCTGATGATCGAGCAACTGGGCTACACCCCGCTGACCGCAATCGACGGCATCGACGCACTCGAGCGCCTCGAAGAACACCGGCCCGCGCTGGTGCTGACCGACCTGGAGATGCCGCGCATGAACGGCATCGACCTGACCCAGACGCTCCGACAACAACCAGAAATCAGCGAGATCCCGGTGGTGATGATCACCTCCCGTTCGTCGCGAAAGCACCGCGAGCAGGCCCGCGAGGCCGGCGTCGACGACTACCTGACCAAGCCGGTCGACGACGAAACCCTGAGCGCCTGCGTGCGACGCTGGACAAGCAACGAGGTACCGGCATGAAACTGCGCATCCATCTCATCGACCTGGACGACAGCGATGCCGCCCTGCTCGGGCGCATCCTCGAATTCGCCAACCGTCAGCAGCGTGAGTACCGCATCGTCCCCACCGCCAGCGAGGCCGATCTGTTGATCTGCGACGGCCGCCCCGAACGCCGTGAGCCGGCGCGCGCGGCGGCGCGCGACAGCAGCCTCCCCTTGCTTCTGATCGGCGCGCAAGGCCCATCGATGGAGAACGAGCACGCGCTGGCGCGACCGCTGCTGGTGACCCGCGTGTTGCGCGAGCTCGACCGCATCGCCGCGCAAGCCGCCGAGCGCCCATCGCCCACCGCCGATACGACGCCCGCCCCAGTCGAAACGCCCACCGCGAGCGAGACGCCCGCGCCCGCCGGGACATCCGCCACCGCGCTGGCGTGCGTGCAACGCTATGCCTGGCAGGCCCGCCTGGAACGGGCCGCCGCGCGCCCGGCATCGGCGGTGGCGGAACCCGCATCCCCGCCAGCCCAAGCCGCTGCCGGCGAGACACCGGAATCCGGCCCGGAATCCGCTTCGCGCTACCGCGCGCTGGTCGTCGACGACAGCCTCGCGATCCGCAAGCAGTTGGAGCTGGAGTTGCGCGACGCCGGCATCGCCGCGGACTTCGCCGAGGACGGCGAGATTGCGCTCGAGAAAGCCGCCAACAATCATTACGACCTGATCTTTCTCGACATCATGATGCCCGGCATCGACGGCTATGAGGTCTGTCGCGAGCTACGCAAGCAACCCCAATGGAAGAAAACCCCGATCACCATGCTCAGTGGCAAGACCTCGCCGCTCGACGAGGTCCAGGGCGTGCTTGCGGGTTGCTCCACCTACCTGACCAAGCCGATCCGGCACGACGACTTCCAAAAGATGCTCGAGCGCGTCCAGCGTTGGATCGATACCGTCAAGCAGAAGTCAGACTGAACCCAGGGCAATCGGGCTTAATTTCGATTGATATTCCCTGGTTTCAAAGGCTTATCGCTGTCGCCCGATCCAGCATGGTGGATCGGACCCATGTTCCTATGGCAAAAAACCGCTGTAGGCCGGTTCAAGTACCGCGAAACCGGCTGCGGCGGCGCCGCGCAATTGCGCCGCTGCCCGATCCACTGCGCTTGATCGGGTCTACGCCTTGTCAGGGCAATGGCTTTTCAGCGCGATTGCCCTGGGACTGAGCCGCTCACCGAGCACGCGCCCGCCCCATGTCCGCAACGCCGCGAGTAACTCACGCACCGCCGCGTCATCCGGGTGTTCGTTTTCCAGTTCGGCCAGCCGCGCGTGGTAGGTCTCGG
>JALVEB010000089.1 GCA_027008705.1 Sedimenticola sp.
TTTTCCTTGGGGTTCAAGGGTTTGTGTGTACCTCCATTTTACCTCATCGAAAACTCCGATTCTTTATCTTTGGTCCATCTTTCCTTTTGTTTTCAACCTCTTAAAAGTACGCCATTTGAGAAATGGGGAGACGCTAGGGCGCGGCGGCGTGGACAGGGCGCCGGGAGTCGGGTAGAATCCGGCCAATTCCGGACCGGCTTGCCTGGTTCGCCTCACTGTCTACCGAATCGAACGGGGCGCTTCCTGCGGGAGGGTCCCGTTTTGTGTGCCCGAACGGAGGTATTCTTGAGCAAGTCGGCAATCCTGGTTCTCGATGACGGCACGGTGTTTCGCGGCGAATCGATCGGAGTTGATGGCGAAACGGTCGGCGAGGTGGTGTTCAATACCGCGATGACCGGTTACCAGGAGATCCTGACCGACCCGTCTTACGCGCGTCAGCTGGTGACGCTGACCTATCCCCATATCGGCAATACCGGCGTCAACGAGGAAGACGAGGAATCCGACGGCATTCAGGCCGCCGGGCTGATCATTCGTGACCTGCCGCCGCTGGCGAGCAGTTTTCGCTGCCAGAAGCCGCTTGGCGACTACCTGCGTGAGCAGGGTGTCGTTGCGATCGCCGGCATCGATACCCGCAAGCTGACCCGCCTGCTGCGCGACAAGGGCTCGCGCAATGCCTGTCTGCAGGCCGGCGACGGACTTGACGAGGCCGCCGCGCTGGCCGCCGCGCGCGCCTTTCCCGGCTTGAAAGGCATGGACCTGGCCCGCGAGGTGACTACCGATATTCCCTATGAATGGGCGCAGGGGAGCTGGACGCTGGAAGGCGGTTTGCCCGGAGCGCCGCACCCGATCGACGAGAAACTGCCACGCCATGTCGTCGCCCTGGATTTCGGGATCAAGCGCAATATCCTGCGGATGCTGGTCGATCGTGGCTGTCATGTCACGGTGATGCCGGCGAGCACCTCGGCGGCGCGGGTCGTGGCATTGAAGCCGGACGGGGTGTTTCTTTCCAATGGCCCGGGTGATCCGGAGCCTTGCGACTACGCGATCGAGACGATTGCCGAGCTGGTCGACGGCGGGGTGCCGACTTTCGGCATCTGTCTTGGCCATCAGCTGCTTGCGCTCGCCAGCGGCGCGCGCACGGTGAAGATGAAATTTGGCCATCATGGCGCCAACCACCCGGTGCAGGAACTGGCCAGCGGGCGCGTCATGATCAGCAGCCAAAACCACGGCTTCGCGGTCGACGAGGCGAGTCTGCCGGAACAGCTGCGCGCGACGCATCGTTCCTTGTTCGATGGCTCGCTGCAAGGCATCGAGCGTAGCGATCGGCCCGCGTTCGGTTTCCAGGGGCATCCCGAGGCCAGTCCCGGTCCGCACGATGTGGCCCCGGTTTTCGATCATTTCATCGAGCTCATCGATGCCAGCAAAACCTGAATCGCCGGTTGCAACAGATGCCAAAACGAACTGATATCGAAAGTATTCTTATCATCGGGGCGGGTCCGATCGTGATCGGGCAGGCGTGTGAGTTCGATTACTCCGGCGCGCAGGCCTGCAAGGCGCTGAAGGAGGAGGGCTACCGCGTCATCCTCGTCAACTCCAACCCGGCGACGATCATGACCGATCCGGACATGGCCGACGTGATCTACATCGAGCCGATCAATTGGCGCACCGTCGCGCGCATCATCGAGAAGGAGCGGCCCGACGCGTTGCTGCCGACGATGGGGGGCCAGACCGCCTTGAACTGCGCGCTCGATCTGGTGCGTCACGGCGTGCTCGAGCAATACGGCGTCGAGATGATCGGCGCCTCGCGCGAGGCCATCGACAAGGCCGAGGACCGCGATCTGTTCCGCCAGGCGATGCGCAAGATCGGTCTGGACATGCCGCGCTCGGCGATTGCGCACAGCATGGAAGAGGCCTACCAGGTGCAGGCCCGGATCGGTTTTCCGACCATCATCCGGCCCTCGTTCACGATGGGCGGCAGTGGTGGCGGTATCGCCTACAACCGCGAGGAGTTCGAGGAGATCTGCCAGCGCGGCCTCGATCTTTCGCCGACCCGCGAGCTGTTGATCGAGGAATCCATCGTCGGCTGGAAGGAATACGAGATGGAGGTGGTGCGCGATCACAAGGACAATTGCATCATCATCTGCTCGATCGAGAACCTCGATCCGATGGGCGTGCATACCGGTGATTCGATTACCGTCGCCCCGGCGCAGACCCTCACCGACAAGGAATATCAGCTCATGCGCGACGCCTCGCTGGCGGTATTGCGTGAGATCGGCGTCGATACCGGCGGCTCCAACGTACAGTTCGCGATCAATCCGGACAGCGGCCGCATGATCATCATCGAGATGAACCCTAGGGTATCGCGCTCCTCGGCGCTGGCTTCCAAGGCCACCGGTTTTCCGATCGCCAAGGTCGCGGCCAAGCTCGCGGTCGGTTACACCCTGGACGAGCTCGACAACGAGATCACCGGCGGTGCCACGCCGGCCTCGTTTGAACCGACGCTGGACTATGTGGTCACCAAGATCCCGCGTTTCGCGTTCGAGAAGTTCCCGGCCGCGGACGACCGGCTGACCACGCAGATGAAATCGGTCGGCGAGGTGATGGCGATCGGACGCACCCAGCAGGAATCGTTGCACAAGGCGATTCGCGGGCTGGAGATCGGCCGTTACGGCTTCGAACCTGTAATCTCTCCCACTGATCCCGATGCGCGCGATCGTATCCGGCACGAGCTGGGTCTGCCCGGACCGGACCGTCTGTGGTATGTCGGCGACGCCTTTCGCGCCGGCTTCGACCGCGACGAGATCCACGCGATCTGCAAGATCGACCACTGGTTCCTGGTGCAGATCGAGGAGCTGATCCGCCTCGAGGGCGAGATCGCCGCCGGTACGCTCGACGACCTCGACGCCGAACGCCTGCGCCGGCTCAAGCGCAAGGGCTTCGCCGACCGGCGCATCGCCGATCTGCTCGGCGTCTCCGAGTCCGAGGTGCGCGCGCGGCGCCATGCCTTGGGGCTGCGTCCGGTCTACAAGCGCGTCGATTCCTGCGCCGCCGAGTTCGCCTCGGCCACCGCCTATCTCTATTCCACCTATGAGGAGGAGTGCGAGGCCGACCCGAGCACGCGCGACAAGATCATGGTGCTCGGCGGCGGCCCGAACCGCATCGGGCAGGGCATCGAGTTCGATTACTGCTGCGTGCACGCCGCGCTGGCCTTGCGCGAGGACGGCTACGAGACCATCATGGTCAACTGCAACCCGGAGACGGTTTCCACCGACTACGACACCTCCGACCGCCTCTATTTCGAACCGCTGACGCTCGAGGACGTGCTCGAGATCGTCGAGAAGGAACGCCCGGCCGGCGTGATCGTTCACTATGGTGGCCAGACGCCGCTGAAGCTGGCGCGCGATCTCGAAGCCGCCGGCGTGCCGATCGTCGGCACCAGCCCGGACTCGATCGACCTCGCCGAGGACCGCGAGCGTTTTCAACGCATGATCCAGAAGCTCGAACTGCGCCAGCCGCCGAACGCCACCGCGCGTTCCGAGGAAGAGGCCGTGGGGCTCGCCGCCGGGCTCGGCTATCCGCTGGTGGTCCGGCCCTCCTACGTGCTGGGTGGCCGCGCGATGGAGATCGTCTACAACGAGGAAGACCTGCGCCGCTATATGAATGAGGCGGTCAGCGTCTCGAACGATTCGCCGGTACTGCTCGATCGCTTCCTCGATGACGCCATCGAGGTCGATGTGGACGCCATCTGCGATGGCGAACAGGTACTGATCGGCGGCATCATGGAGCACATCGAACAGGCCGGCGTGCATTCGGGCGATTCGGCCTGCTCGCTGCCGCCCTATACCCTGTCGCCGGCGTTGCAGGACCGCATGCGCGAACAGATGGCCCGCATGGCGCACGAGCTGGGCGTGGTCGGCCTGATGAACACTCAGTTCGCGATCAAGGGTGACGACATCTACATCCTCGAGGTCAACCCGCGGGCCTCGCGCACCGTGCCGTTCGTCTCCAAGGCGACCGGCGTGCCGTTGGCGAAGATCGCCGCCCGTTGCATGGCCGGGCGCTCGCTCGCCGAGCAGGGTTGCCAGCGGGAGGTGGTGCCGAACGACTACTTCGTCAAGGAGGCGGTGTTCCCCTTCGTCAAGTTCCCCGGCGTCGATACCATCCTCGGGCCGGAGATGAAATCGACCGGAGAGGTCATGGGCGTTGGCAAGACCTTTGGCCAAGCCTTTGCCAAAGCGATGGAGGGTGCGGGCGAGACCCTGCCGCGATCCGGCAAGGTTTTGATCAGCGTGCGCGATGCCGACAAGGCGCGCGCGCGCCGCGTCGCAGCCGAGCTTGTCGAGCTGGGTTTCGAGCTCTACGCCACCGGTGGCACCGCGCGTGTGATCCAGGAGGCTGGCATCGCCTGCACCCGGGTCAACAAGGTCACCGAGGGACGACCGCATATCGTCGATCTGTTGAAAAACGATCCGGTGGCCCTCATCATCAACACCACCGAGGGCAAGAAGGCGATCGAGGATTCGCGCGAGATCCGCGGGACCGCGTTGCGTCGTAAGGTCAGCTACACCACCACGATCGCCGGCGCCGAGGCCATCATCCTGGCATTGAAGCAGTCGGCGGCCGACGAGGTCAATCGCCTGCGCGACCTGCATTCCTCCGTCTGTTGAGCCGGGGCCGCCGGATTCCAACCCGATCTATCCATCAAGGTTTGACTATGAACGACAAGGTGCCATTGACTGTACGCGGCGCGGAGAAGATGCGCGCCGAGCTCAACGAGTTGAAAACGGTGCAACGGCCGAAGGTGATCCAGGCGATCGCCGAGGCGCGCGAGCACGGCGATCTGAAAGAGAATGCCGAATATCACGCCGCGCGCGAGCAGCAGGGCTTCATCGAGGCCCGCATCAAGGACCTGGAGGGCAAGCTGTCGAACGCCCAGATCATCGATGTGACCCAGCTCGATGCCGGTGGCAAGATCGTCTTTGGCGCCACCGTCGATGTCGTCGATGTCGAGACCGACGAGGAGTTCACCTACCAGATCGTCGGCGAGGACGAGGCCGATATCAAGCAGGGCCTGATCTCGGTGACCTCGCCGATCGCGCGCGCGCTGATCGGCAAGCGGGTCGACGACGTGGCCGATGTGAAAACGCCGAAGGGCAACCGCGAGCTGGAAATCCTCGATGTGCGCTACGAATAAGCATCCGGACGGGCCCGGTAGAGCACCAGCATCTGGCCGATCTGCTGCACGATCTCACCGCCGGAATGCTCGGCGATGCGCGTCGCCGCCGCCTGGCGTTGCGTCTTGTCCATGCCCGCGAGCTTGATCTTGATCAGCTCATGGGCATCGAGCGCAATCCCGACCTCGCCCATCACCGCGTCGCTGAGCCCCTGTTGGCCAAGCCATACGACCGGCTTCAGGTGATGCGCCCGCGCGCGCAGCTTGCGGATCTGTTGCTTGCTCAGCGGCATGTCGTTTCTCGCTTCTGTATGCCTGAATCGGCGGCCATGGTAACAGCTTCGCGTCATGGAGGCGCGCATGGGACATAGCCGCGGCGGCTCGCGCTGGATGCAGCGCCATCTCAACGACGAATACGTCAAGCGCGCGCAACGCGAAGGCTACCGCTCGCGCGCCAGCTACAAGCTGCTCGAGATCCAGCAGCGCGACCGGCTGCTTCGCCCGGGCATGACAGTGGTCGATCTCGGCAGCGCGCCGGGCGGTTGGTCGCAGGTCGCGCGCAAATCGGTCGGCGCCAACGGACGCGTCGTCGCCCTCGATATTCTCGAGATGGCGCCGATCGACGGCGTCGAGTTCCTGCGCGGCGATTTCACCGCCGAGAGCGTGCTGCGGCGCTTCGAAGCCTTGCTCGGCGATACCCCGGTCGATCTGGTGATCTCCGATATCGCGCCGAATATCAGCGGCGTGAACGCGGTCGATCAGCCGCGCTCGATGTACCTGTGCGAACTGGCGCTGGATTTCGCGAGCGAACATCTTCGGCCGGGCGGCGCTTTTGTCGTAAAGGTATTCCAGGGCGAGGGCTTCGATGACTATGTGCGCGCGCTGCGCCAGGCCTTCGGCAAGGTGGTCACGCGCAAGCCGAAGGCCTCGCGGCCCAAAAGCCGTGAGGTTTATCTGGTAGCCCGCGAGCGCAAACTGTAGTAGTTTTCAATCATATGAATGGAAAATCTGGCGTAATACGCCGAATTCAGAGGTAACTGCCGTGAATGACATGGCCAAGAATCTGATCCTTTGGGTCATCATCGTGATCGTCCTGTTGTCGGTGTTCAACAACTTCACCAACAAAAACGGGATCAGTCACAATATCCCCTATTCCCAGTTCATCCATGAGGTCGAGCAGGGCGCCATCTCCAAGGTCAAGATCACCGATGACGGTTTCATCGAGGGCCTGACCCAGAACGGCTCCCGCTTCTCCACCTACAACCCGGGTGACAACGGTCTGATCGGCGACCTGCTGAAGAACAACGTCGAGATTCTGGCCCAGCCACCGGAAAAACCCTCGTTGCTGATGCAGATCCTGATCCAATGGTTCCCGTTGTTTTTGATCATCGGCCTGTGGATCTTCTTCATGCGCCAGATGCAGGGCGGTGCCGGCGGGCGCGGCGCGATGTCGTTCGGCAAGAGCCGCGCCCGACTGCTCAGCGAGGACCAGGTCAAGGTCACCTTCGCCGATGTCGCCGGGGTCGAGGAGGCCAAGGAAGAGGTCGCCGAGGTGGTCGATTTTCTGCGCGACCCGTCGAAGTTTCAGAAGCTCGGCGGCAAGATCCCGCGCGGCATCCTGATGGTCGGCTCGCCAGGCACCGGCAAGACGCTGCTGGCGAAGGCGATCGCCGGCGAGGCCAAGGTGCCGTTCTTCACCATCTCTGGCTCCGATTTCGTCGAGATGTTCGTCGGCGTCGGCGCCTCGCGCGTGCGGGACATGTTTGAGCAGGCCAAGAAACATGCGCCGTGCATCATCTTCATCGACGAGATCGACGCGGTCGGTCGCCATCGCGGCGCCGGTCTCGGGGGCGGTCATGACGAGCGCGAGCAGACCTTGAACCAACTGCTGGTCGAGATGGACGGTTTCGAGGGCAATGAAGGCGTCATCGTGATCGCCGCGACCAACCGTCCCGACGTGCTCGATCCGGCGCTGCTGCGCCCGGGGCGCTTCGACCGTCAGGTCGTGGTGCCGCTGCCCGACGTGCGCGGTCGCGAACAGATCCTGAAGGTTCATCTGCGCAAGGTCCCGAGCGACGACAGCGTCAAGCCGGCGCTGATCGCGCGTGGCACGCCGGGCTTCTCCGGCGCCGACCTGGCCAATCTGGTCAACGAGGCGGCGCTGTTCGCGGCGCGCTCCAACAAGCGCACCGTGTCGATGGAGGATCTTGAAAAGGCCAAGGACAAGATCATGATGGGCGCCGAGCGCAAGTCCATGGTGATGAGCGAGGACGAGAAGAAACTCACCGCCTACCACGAGGCCGGGCATGCCATCGTCGGCCGTCTGGTGCCGTCGCATGATCCGGTCTACAAGGTCAGCATCATCCCGCGTGGCCGCGCGCTCGGAGTCACCATGTTCCTGCCCGAGGAAGACCGCTACAGCCTGAGCAAGGAACATCTCGAGAGCCAGATCTCCAGCCTGTTCGGCGGTCGCGTCGCCGAGGAGCTGATCTTCGGTCCCGAGAAGGTCACCACCGGGGCCTCCAACGACATCCAGCGCGCCACCCAGATCGCGCGCAACATGGTCACCAAGTGGGGGTTGTCCGAGAAGCTCGGCCCGTTGATGTACGACGAGGAGCAGGAAGAGGTCTTCCTCGGCCACTCGGTGGCGCAGAGCAAGCACGTCTCGGACGATACCGCGCATACCATCGACGAGGAAGTGCGCAAGTTCGTCGACCGCAACTATCAGCGCACCCAGGACATCCTGACCGAGAATCTCGACAAGCTGCACCTGATGGCCGAAGCCTTGATCAAGTGGGAGACCATCGATGCCGATCAGATCGACGACATCATGAACGGCAAGCCGCCGCGTCCGCCGAAAGACTGGGAAGACATCGAGCCGGGCTCCGGCGACAGCGCTTCGGCCGGAGAGGCCCGGCCGGACAAGGATCTCGGCGGCAAGGGCACGATCGGCGGGCCCGCCGGCCAGCATTGAGCGGGTTCTTTTCCGCTTTTCCCAATGGCCCGGCGGTCGACCGTCGGGCCTGATCCACTCGTCGCCTGTTCACCTTCGGCTACTCCTTACGCCACAAGGATTCGTTGCGGAAACCCATCATGACTCTGCAGTTGCATTGCGCGCATGGTTGCGTGCTCGACCTTTCCCGTCCCGTCGTGATGGGCATCCTCAATGTCACCCCGGATTCCTTCTCCGACGGAGGTCGTTTCATCGCGCCGGAGGCGGCGCGGCGTCGTGCCATGGAGATGGCCGGGCAGGGCGCTGCGATCATCGATATCGGTGGTGAATCGACCCGTCCGGGCGCCGAGCCGGTGCCGTTGGAAGAGGAGCTGCGTCGTGTCGTGCCGGTGATTCAAGCTTTGCGCGGGCAGACCGATGCGCTGTTGTCGGTCGACAGCTCGAAGCCGGAGGTGATGCGCGCCGCGGTCGACGCGGGTGCTCATATCATCAACGATGTCAACGCGTTGCGCGCCACCGGCGCGCTCGAGGCGGTGGCCGGCAGCGGTGCCGCGGCCTGCCTGATGCACATGCGCGGCGAACCGCGCACGATG
The DNA here is from genome assembly GCA_027008705.1 of Sedimenticola sp. Classification (GTDB taxonomy): domain Bacteria; phylum Pseudomonadota; class Gammaproteobacteria; order Chromatiales; family Chromatiaceae; genus JALSSX01. The sequence goes on from JALVEB010000089.1 coordinate 8,720, forward strand.
CAGCAGAACCCGGTGTATGCCGACGTGGTCGCCGAGACTCATGATTTTCTTGCGCGGCGGATCGAGGCCTGCGCCCGCGCCGGCATCCCGCGTGCGCGTCTGCTGGTCGACCCGGGATTCGGCTTCGGGAAGACTTTGCGGCATAATCTGGATTTGTTACATTCAATTTACAAATTTACCGGGCTGGCGCCGGTGCTGGTCGGACTGTCGCGCAAATCGATGCTCGGCCGGCTCACCGGCCGCGGGGCCGATCAACGGTTGGCGGCGAGCATCGCCGCCGCCGTGCTTGCCGTCGAGCGTGGCGCGCGTATCGTGCGCGCCCACGATGTCGCCGAGACAGTCGATGCGCTACGGCTCGTAACCGCCTTGCAGGAGAGGGAGGAACATGGCTAGAAAATATTTCGGTACCGATGGCATTCGTGGTCAGGTCGGAAAGGGCTACATCACGCCGGATTTTGTATTGCGTCTCGGTTGGGCCGCCGGGCGCGTGCTTGGCGGTGGTCGGAGCGACAGCAAGGTGTTGATTGGCAAGGACACCCGCATCTCCGGCTATCTGTTCGAATCCGCGCTCGAGGCCGGTCTGGTCGCCGCCGGCGTCGGCACCCGTCTGCTCGGCCCGATGCCGACCCCCGGCATCGCCTATCTGACCCGCACCCTGCATGCCCAGGCCGGCATCGTCATCAGCGCCTCGCACAATCCGCATCAGGACAACGGCATCAAGTTCTTCTCCGGCGACGGCGACAAACTGCCGGACGAGGTCGAGACGGCGATCGAGGCCGAACTCGAGAAGCCGATGAGCACCGTCGGATCGGTCGATCTCGGCAAGGCCAGCCGCGTCGATGATGCCGCCGGCCGTTACATCGAGTTCTGCAAAAGCACGATCCCATCGAGGATGGATTTCTCCGGTATGCGCATCGTCGTCGATTGCGCCAACGGAGCTACCTACCATATCGCGCCGAACGTGTTCGAAGAGCTCGGCGCCACGGTCTACCCGATCGGCGTCTCGCCGGATGGTCTGAACATCAATCATGAGGTCGGCTCCACCCATCCGCAAACGCTGCAACGGGAGGTGCTCGCGCGCGGCGCCGATCTCGGCATCGCACTGGACGGGGACGGCGACCGCCTGATCATGGTCGATGGCAAAGGCGAACTGGTCGACGGCGACCGGATACTCTATGTGCTCGCGCTGTCGCGGCTCGCCGCGGGACAGATGCGCGGCAAGGTAGTCGGCACCCTGATGAGCAACCTCGGTCTGGAACATGCCCTGAAACGGCACGATATCGGTCTTAGTCGCACCCAGGTCGGTGACCGCTACATCATGGAGCGATTGAAACGCGAAGACTGGATCCTCGGTGGCGAGCCATCGGGCCATATCATCTGCCGCGACCGCACCACCACCGGCGACGGCATCGTCTCGGCATTGCAGGTGCTCGCCGAAATCTACCAATCCGGCAAGAGTCTCGCCGAACTGCATGCCGGCATGAGCCTCTACCCCCAGGAACTGATCAATGTGCGCGTGGACGGCGAGGCCGCCACGGTGATGCGGCACCCTGGCATGTTGGATGCCATCGGCCAGGCCGAGAGCGAACTCGACGGCAGCGGTCGCGTGCTCTTGCGTCCTTCCGGCACGGAACCGCTGATCCGCGTGATGGTCGAGGGTCGCGAAGGTCGCCAAGTGCGTGAAATCGCCGAACAACTGGCCGATGTCGTGCGCGGCCTGGTGGATGCTCGCCGCCCATGAATCTGCGCCTCCCCTCGCACCCATGGGCGTCGTTGCGGAAACTCGCGGTGGTCAACGAGTCGCTCTTCATGCTTTTTGTTCCTTTGTCAGGCTGACCACCAGGACGCCGCCGAGTACCATCGCCGCGCCGAATATCTGCGCGGCATGCAATCGCTCCCCGAGCACCGCCCAGGCCAGCACCAGCGTCGAGACCGGTCCGATGGTGCCGACGATCGCGGCGTGATCGGCGCCGATGCGCCGGATCCCGGCATTCATCAAGAAGGCGGGGAGCACGGTCGAGAACAGCGCCAGCGCACCCCCCAGCGCAAGCACATTGGCGGGAACATTCAGCCCGGCCAGTGGTCGCGTGAGCAGGAAGTGGGCGATCGTCATTCCACAGGCCAGCGACATTGACCAGGCGGTGAAGCGGCGTGCGCCGAAGCGCGGGATATAGTGCCCCGCGGCGGTCAGATAAATCGCATAGGCCAACGCGCTGGCGAGCACCAACAGCGCGCCGAGCCCGATATCCGACGATGTGCCCACTGTTTGGGTAATGTATACCAGCGCGATGCCGGCATAACTCAGCAGCAAGGCCAGGCGCTGTGAACGGCTCACCCCGCGACGATGGAGCAGGGCGCCGAACAGCACCACGAAGGTGGGATACAGAAACAGAATCAGCCGTTCCAGTCCGGCGGAGATCCGCTCCAGTCCCAGGAAGTCCAGCAGACTGGCCAAATAGTAGCCGGTAAAACCGAGCAAGATCAACGCCACCCAGTCGCCGGCGCGGTGCCGGCTCGATGCCGTTTTTCCGCGCCACAGCGCGGCACCGAGAAAAAACGGCAGCGCAATCAGCATGCGCAGTGTCATCAGGGTGATCGCATCGACCTCGGCGCTGGCCTCGTAGGCGAGCTTGATCAGGATCGATTTCGCCGAGAAGGCGGTCGCGCCGAGCGCGATCAGCAGGATGCCATGCAATCGTTGTCGTTGGATGGAAGGAGTGGGTATTGTAATCGTTTTCATCGTCGGTCTCGGGTTGGGGCAACCACGGATCCGGCGGCGAAGACAAATCACAGAGGCAGTCGCGGCGGGATGCGCGGCTGCCGTTGGTACAGAGGGTTAATTCGGATGCGAGCGGCAGCGGCGGACGGGCAGGCGCCAGCCTAGCCAGGAGAGGCTCACGGGAAAAAAGATGGGTTGGATATCGGTGGTTTTCATGCCGGTTATACTCGTTGCCCACGGGTGCGAGGGGCGGTCGCAGTGGCCGAAAATTCATGGGCGACGAGTATATTGGCCGGTGCGAACAAAGCTTGTCAAGCATGCTTGGCATGCTCGTAACCCCGATCAAGCGCAGCGGATCGGGCAGCGGCGACGAGTATACTATCAGCATGGCTCTGGAGACACCTGTCGCTGTGCTGGGGGGCGCTGTCGCGCTGGATTCTCTGGCGTCGCGCAACATCCGGACGGAAGAGGCGGTCAGATGAAAACAGCACCGGCGGCGAGGTCGCGATGACACGGTGGGCTATGTGATGGCCTTGCGTAAACACCATCGCCAAGGTTTGTTGCTGGTCGTGGCCACCTCGTCCCTGGTGGTCGCGACCGCAGCGGGTTTTTACTACTGGGACGCCTTTCTGCTTGGTGTCGCGGCCACGCTGCTGTGGGTCAAGAAGCTTTTCACTCTGGTCGGTTTGCTCGGTTTGTTGAAGAAGCTGCCGTTCATACTGCTCGGAGGCGGTAAAAAACTGCTCGTCAAAACCCTGGGCGGCTTGATGCTGTATTCGGCGCGCAGCCGCTTCCGCGTGGTGCGAAAGCTGATCGTCTTGCTGAAACTGGGCGCGCGTTTTCTGTTGCGTCGGATGCGCTACCACTGGAACGACATGGCGCCGTGGGAGCGCTGGTTGGTCGGTATCGGCGCGGTGCCATTGATTCTCGGTGCCTTGGCGATGCTGCTGCTGTTCGCGGTAATCCCGCGTTCGCTGCGCCATCTGCTGACGAAAAAGGTCGGGGAGAGCGCCGGTGCCAAGGTTATCGACAAGGCCGTGCCGAAGAAACCGCGCGAGAAGCTTTCTCAGCTTCATGAGCAGGTGAAGAAACAGGTGGGTCACTGGGCCAAGGCCAAGAACGATGGAAGAAGAGCAGACGACGACAAAAAAGCCGGTGCCTCTGGTCGGGACACCGGCTGAAGAAACGATACCCAGCTTGGGGGACCTGGGTATCATGGGCCGTACTTGGAGGGGAAACATGCGGCCCAAACGCTACGTAACGCTCGGAAAATAGGACCCCGGCGGGATCGAAAAAGTTTCATCGATTTTGAAAAAAACGGGATGTTAT
>JALVEB010000090.1 GCA_027008705.1 Sedimenticola sp.
CCTTCGTCGCCAGCGTTGGCTTCGTCCACAACGACCAGGGCCGCGAGTCCATGCTGCGCAACCTCAGCATCGAGGAATACCGCGCCGAACGCGAGGCGCGGCGGGTTGGGTAGTTATACTCGTCGCCCATGAATTTTCGGCTACTGCGACCGCCCCTCGTACCGGTGGGCGTTGCTGCGCAAACTCGCCATTGAGTGGGCTATGACTCAGCAAGGAGCTGTGCTCTTGAATCCGCCGGATTCGTCCCTACTTTGTAGAACGACAGACGAACTCAGATACAGGAGACATACGGATGAGCTTGATTCGCTACAACCCTTGGGAGATTTTCGATGCGGTCGAGCGGGCCTTCGTGCCAAGCGCGACGCAAGCGGAGCCCGCGCGACCGAGCAACTGGGTACCGGTCGTCGACATCCGCGAGGAAGACGATAAATACGTCATCAGCGCCGATATTCCCGGCGTGAAGCCCGAGGATATCGACATCCAGACCGAGAACAAGGTACTGACGGTACGCGGCGAGCGCAAGGTCGAGCATAATGAAGAGAAGGATGGCTATATCCGCCGCGAACGGGTCAGCGGCTCGTTCGAGCGCAGCTTCCGGCTGCCGGACGTGGCCGATCTCGACAAGATCGAAGCGAAGTACGAGAACGGCGAACTGCATATCCTCGTACCGAAACGCAAGGAAGCCACCGCGCGCAAGATCGAGGTCAAGCACTGATCTTTCCGCGTGGCCCAGGGATGGGCGTTCTTCTCTCTTCCTTTCTCTCGCTCGAGGACTGCGCCCCGGTCCCCGGTGTCCCGGCGGCGCTTTTTTCTTCAATAATCGGCCGCTGGGCCCGATATCCTAATAGATCCGCCAGATCGACAGGAAATCCGCTCTCTCCGTTGGTTGATGAACGAAGCCTTTCGATGGCGGTTGTCGCACAAGGAGCGGAGAAGATGAATCCAAGTCACGATATGGGAGAGCACTTGCTCTTCGTCGGCGGCGCGCCGCGTTCTGGCACTACCCTGGTGCAGACCCTGTTGAATCGGCATCCCGTGATCCACGGTGGGCCGGAGTTCGATTTGACCCCAGCGGTCATGGCGCTCAGAAGTCAGTTGCTGGCGGCCCACGACAAGGGTCGCATCGACAGGATCTGCAATCGGGAGCAGATCGACCAGGCGCTTGGCCGTCTGCTGCGGGATCTGTTGCTGCCGGCGGCGCGACGAAACGGCAAGCGATGGTTCAGCGAGAAGACGCCCGCCAACGTGTTGGTTTTCGATGCCTTGCTGGATGCGCTTCCGGCGGCGCGTTTCATCCATGTGGTACGCGATCCGCGCGCGGTATCGTTGTCGATGCTTGCGGTCGCCGAACGTTACCGGATGCGGGGAAAGCCGCCTCCCGAGATGATCGCCTCGCCCGGGCAGGTGATCCAGACCCTGTTGCGCCACGTCGAGGCTGGCGTAGCGGCGGCCGCGCGGGTGCCGGAGCGGGTCTATACCTTGCGTTACGAAGCGTTGGTGCGTTCTCCGGAACCGGTGCTGCGATCGCTATGCGATTTCATCGGCGTGGCCTGGTCGCCACGGATCCTCGCGAACGATGCCGGGTCGCATTTGAGCGATGAGCAGATCGCCGCCGATGGCGGGATCTGGCTTGCCGACGGTACGATCGATGCGCTGCCGGAGAAGACGCGGATGGAAAAGTGGAAGGACGGACTCGATCACCAGCAGCAGCGCGAGCTGTCCGATGTATTCGCCTCCCTGCCGGTGTTCGCGGGATTGGGTTACCGCTTCGACGACCTGACAGAACCGGCATCGGAGCGCCGGCGCGTGGTGTGATCGCGCCGGCGTGGCGTCAGCAGCAGCCTCCGCCTCCGGAACCGGCCTCGTCTCCGCAACAGCCGCCCCCGGCGCTGTCGCCGAGCCAGCCTTCGATCGCTTGTTGCGACGGAATGCCGCCGGCATGCACGACCCGGCCATCGACGACCACGCCCGGTGTCGACATCACGCCATAGCTCATGATCCGGGGGAGGTCTTCGACCTTCTCCAGCTCGATCTCGACGCCCTTGGCGCGCGCTGTCTCCTCGATCAATTTCGCGGTGGTCTGACAGTTGGCGCAACCGGTGCCGAGCACCTCGATCTTCTTCATCGGAATCTTCTCCTGTATATGGGTTGGTTTCGTGGCATGAGTCCGGCTTGGTAGCCGCTCAGCAACAGCGCTGGCCGCTCGCTGTCGCGCTGCAACAGCTTGCGCCGGCCTCGGATTCGGGTTCCTTTTGTCTGGATTGCCCCAGCGCGGCCTTCTCGTCGAAGCTGGCATCGAGCTTTTGCGCCGCTTCGTCGCGGATATGGCGGGCGATCTCGACCACTGTGGCGATCTGTTCGTCCGGGATGCCCATGCCACGCAACCGCGCCAGTTGGCACAGCCCCATGTCGGGGTGGCGGCTGGCGATGCCGGAAGCGAGCGAGACCAGGGCGACGATCGATGAATGGAGTTCGGGAGCGGACATGCGCGAACCTCACAAGATAGCGTTGAAGAGAAAGCCGACGCCGAGGATACCGCTGGCGACGACGGCGACGAAGGTCGCGATCAAGGGCCATTTGAGCACCTTGCGCAGGATCAACATCTCGGGCAATGACAGCGCGATCACGCTCATCATGAAGGCGAGCGTGGTGCCGAAGGCCGCGCCCTTGCCGATCAGTGCCTCGACGATCGGGATTACGCCGGCGGCATTGGTGTACATCGGCACGCCGAGCGCCACCGCCGCCGGCACTGACCACCAGGCATCCTTGCCCATCAGCGAGGCCATGAAATCCTCGGGTACATATCCGTGGATCGCCGCGCCCACCGCGATGCCGACGAGGACATAGGGCCAGACCTTGCCGACGATCTCGCGCACATGGCGCAGCCCGGAACGGAAACGGGCCGGCCAGTCCAGCCCGGCGCCGGCGGGCGGCGCGGCCTGGCCGGCGTGGATCTCGCGCACCCAGTCTTGCAGGTAGGGCTCCATGTGTAGTTTGCCGATCACGATGCCGGAGACGATCGCGACCAACAGGCCGAATCCCAGGTACAGCGCCGCGATCTGCCAGCCGAACAGCCCCAGCAGCAGCGCCAGCGCGATCTCGTTGACCATCGGCGCCGACACCAGAAAGGAGAAGGTCACGCCGAGCGGCACGCCGGCCGACAGAAACCCGATGAACAGCGGCACCGCCGAACACGAGCAGAACGGGGTGACGATGCCGAGCAACGCCGCCAGGGTGTTGCCGATGCCGAGCCGGCGACCGGCCAGCAAGGCGCGCGTGCGCTCGGGCGAGAAGAAGGTCTGGACCACGCCGACCACATAGACCACGCCGATCAAAAGCAGCATGACCTTCGGTGTATCGAAGAAGAAGAAATGCACCGCCTCGCCGAGCGCCGTGTCGCGGCTCAGGCCGAGATGCTCGATGACGAAACTGGCGAAATCGCCGAGGTGGGCATAAAGCAAAAACCAGGTCAGCGCGGCCAGCGGCAGCCCGATCAGCCAGGGCGCGAGCCGGTTGCCGGGCGAGAGAGTCAGGGCATTGTCTTGGTTCATCGAAAGAAGTTCCGGTTCGTTGTCGTTACTGCTGTAGACGCAAAAACCGGAAAAAGGATGCAACCCCGGGAGAGCGGGGGGAGGGCCGGCAGGAAAAAGCCGGGCGCGAGCCCGGCTTTTCGCGATCCTTG
>JALVEB010000091.1 GCA_027008705.1 Sedimenticola sp.
TTGCCGTAGGCGCCTTCCTTCTCGGTCCACATCGCGGTCGGCAGGATCAGGTCGGCCGATGTCGCGGTGACCGTCGGGTAAGGGTCGGAGACAACGATGAAATTCTTCGGATTACGGTAGCCGGGATAGGCCTCGTGGTTGATGTTGGCCGCGGCCTGCATGTTGTTGTTGCACATTACCCAGTAGGCATTCAGCTTGCCGTCCTTGAGCATGCGGTTCTGCAAAACCGCATGGTAGCCCTTCTTGCCCGGAATCGTGCCTTCCGGCAGCTTCCAGATCTTCTCGGCCAGATCCCGATGGGGCTTCTTGAAGACCACATAATCCGCCGGCAGGCGGTGCGCGAAGGTCCCGACCTCGCGCGCGGTGCCGCAGGCCGAGGGCTGACCAGTCAACGAGAACGGACCGTTGCCCGGCTCGGAGATCTTGCCCATCAGCAGGTGAACGTTGTAGACCAAGCCATTGACCCAGACGCCCCGGGTGTGCTGGTTGAAGCCCATCGTCCAGTAGGAGGTGATCTTCTTGTCGGGATCGGCATACAGCTTGGCCAGGCGCACCAGACGCTCGCTCGGCACGCCGGAGAGTTCACTGACGTATTCCAGGGTGTAAGGTTCGAGCGACTTGGCGTATTCGTCGAAGCTGATCTTGCTGAGCTTGCCCTTGCCCGGATTGCGCGCCTTGCGCTCGCGGCGATCGGTCGGGCGCAAGCCATAGCCGATGTCGGTCGGAGTCTTGGTGAAGTTGACGTGTTTCGACACGAACTCTTCGTTATAGAGTTTGTTGCTGACGATGTAGTTGGCGATGTAGTTCAGGATCGCCAGATCGGTCTGCGGCGTGAAGATCATCGCGTTATCGGCGAGTTCGAAGCAACGGTTCTCATAGGTCGACAGTACATGGACCTGACAGCCTTCGTGAGTCAGGCGCCGGTCGGTCAGGCGCGACCACAGGATGGGATGCATCTCGGCCATGTTCGAACCCCACAGCACGAAGGCATCGGCGTGCTCGAGGTCATCGTAGCAGCCCATCGGCTCGTCGGCGCCGAAGCCGCGGATGAAGGCGCCGACCGCCGAAGCCATGCAATGGCGCGCGTTCGGATCGATATTGTTCGAGCGGAATCCGGCCTTGTACAGCTTGGAGGCGGCATAGCCCTCCCACACCGTCCACTGGCCGGAACCGAACATGCCGACACGCGAGGTGATCTTGTCCACCGGCTTGCCACGATTCTCCCTCATGCTCTGCTTGATCGCGGCCTTCCATTTCTCGGCCATGATGTCGAATGCCTCGTCCCAGCTGACCGGCTCGAACTCGCCGTTCTTGTCGTATTTGCCATCGGTCTTGCGCAACAAGGGCTTGGTCAGGCGATCCCGCCCGTACAGGATCTTGGACAAGAAGTAGCCCTTGATGCAGTTCAGACCGCGATTCACCGGAGCATCCGGGTCGCCCTGGGTACCGACGATGCGTCCATGACGCGTGCCGACCAGTACGCTGCAACCGGTGCCGCAGAAACGGCAGGGCGCCTTGTCCCAACGGATGTTCTTATCCTCTTCGTCGGGGCCGGCCACGGTGACGACGGGCAGGCTGATTCCGGCGGCCGCGGCGGTCGCGGCCGCCGCGCTGTTCTTCATGAAATTTCTTCTGTTCATACTCATGGTGTTTTCCTCCAACCCCATTGGCGCGCCCAGCTGCCCGACACGCCTCGAAACCAAAAAGGCCCTCCCCGGCGACTACCGGCGAGGGCCGTGCTTTGCTTTGTTACCGCGTTGGCTGGCGCCTATTTGCCGCCGTAACGCGCCCTGAATTCCGCCGCGGCCTTCTTCCGCGCGGCCTTCTCCTTGGGGTCCATCTTGTCGTCGTACCACTTGTGATCATCCGTGTTCAGCACCTTCGCCAACTTGGCCTTCAGCGCCCTAGCGGCCTTACGCTTGGCGCGTTTCTTCGAGTGCATGCCCTGGTCGATCAAGTGCTCCAGCTCCGGGATCATCTTGACGTAGAAGTGCTGGGCGACCTCGTACAAACCATGCCAGTGAGCATAGTCCGGAGCCATCATCGAGGCGCCATGACGCGCGCGGCGGCCTTCATGGTGCCAGATCTCGAACCAGATCCAGTCCAGCTTGTTGCTGAACTTGGCCGGACGCAACAGTGGCTTGGCGGCCTTGTACAGCTCCAGTCCCGGCTTGCCGAACTTCTTGTTGTACAGCTCGATGAAGGAGTCGTACTGGAAGTAGAAGTTCTCGACGAAGTTGTCTTCATGACAGGCGGTGCAGACGTCCTGCATCGCGTCACGACGATCTTCCCAATTGACATTGGCGCTTTCCAGACCCATCTTGGCATCGGCCTTCTCCGGGCGGATCGACATCACCGGCCGGTTGTTCCAGCTGATGCGCAGGCCCACATTGTGGGTCGCCGGTTGGTCATTGGTCTCGCCCATGTGGCAGGTGGAGCAGGTCGGACCCAGATTAAAATCCTCGCCCGGGATCCATTTCGGATTGTCCAGATTCATCTCGCTTTCATGCGAGAAGAAGGCGATCCCATGCTTGGATTCCTCATAAATCTCCTTCTGCGGATGGTCCGGGCCCAGGTGGCATTTGCCACAGGTGTTCGGATGACGCGCCTGGGCCACCGAGAACTCATGACGTTGGTGACAGGCGGTGCAAGCGCCCTCGGAGCCATCCGGGTTGATGCGACCGATGCCGGTGTTCGGCCAGGTGGCCGGATCGAGCAGACCGTCTTCCAGCACCTTGACCTGCGAGCCATGACAAGCCCAACAGCCATTCACGGCCGAGGCCGAGTTACCCTGCGGGAAGGCATCGGTGATCATGTCGCGGTTACCCTCGACGACCTCCGCGAGCAGGTTGTCGAGCGAGCCGATGATCCGGCCGGCCTTGGCATGGTGAGAACCCTCGGCCTCCTTCACCTGACGCTCATGACAGTTCTGACAATCGCGCGGAGAGACGATCGTGGAGATCAGCTTCTTGACCTTTTTGTCGTCGTGGATGTAGGCATCCTTATCGCCCTCGTCCGCCTTGTGGCATTCATAACAGCCGACATTGGCGCGGTAGTGCTTGCTCGCGCCCCATTGCTGAACGATTCCCGGGCTGTGCTTTTTGTGACACTTCACGCATTCCTTGGTGGTGTCGGACATGGTCTTCGGCGGCTCCTTCACGGACGCCATGGAGATACTGCTGATCAGCAGCAAGCTGATACAGAGAACGATGCTCCGCATGGTATTCCTCCTCTCGGTGTTCATCTATTGTCGGCTTTCGCCTTATCTTTCGGCTCGACCCGTCGCCGCGGATCCCCTCGACGGCAAGTAGAACGCCGCGACGCCCATCGAAACCTTGATCCAGATCATGTTTAGCTGACTTTTCCCTTGAATACTGCCGCCATCCTTGGCGCATAAGCGAATTCTGATTAACTCAGATCAACCATTCCGGGTGGTTTCTCGCACCCTTGTCAGGGTAATCCCCCGACAGAAAAACGGCCGCTTTCCCGCCGCCGCGGCGGATTACGCCGAACGCGGCGGTCTGCTACCATGCCGCATGCCCGTCGCTTCCGTCCGTACCTGGCTTCTCGTCGCACTTTTTTGCGCCTCTTCGTTGGCGGACGCCGCCAGCGGCCGACGGGTGGAGCATACGCTATCCGCGATCGCCTTGCGGCTGGATCACTATGCGCG
>JALVEB010000092.1 GCA_027008705.1 Sedimenticola sp.
TTTCGCGTTCGACGATCTCGATGATGTCATCCAGCGTACCGGTCAGTACGCGCTGTTTGTGGGTGGTGCCCTGTTGCACCAGGGCGATCGGCATCTCGCCCGGCACGCCGTGTTTTATCAGCTGTTCCCGGATCACCGGCAGGCCGACAAGCCCCATGTAGAACACCAGGGTCTGATGCGGTTCGGCGAGTTGACGCCAATTCAGGTCGATCGAGCCGTCTTTCAGATGGCCGGTGACGAAGGTCACCGATTGAGCATAGTCGCGATGGGTCAGCGGGATGCCGGCGTAGGCCGCGCAGCCGGCCGCGGCGGTGATGCCGGGTACCACCTGGAACGGGATGCCCTCGGCGGCGAGGGTGTCGATCTCCTCGCCGCCCCGGCCGAAGATGAACGGATCACCGCCCTTCAGGCGCACCACGCGTTTGCCTTCACGCGCGAGCCGCGCGAGCAGTCGGTTGATCTCTTCCTGGCGCATCGCGTGGTTGTCGCGTTCCTTGCCGACGTAGATGCGTTCGGCGTCGCGCCGGGTCATGTCGAGCACCGCCTTTGCGACGAGGCGGTCGTAGACCACGACATCGGCCTGTTGCATCAGGCGCAATGCGCGGAAGGTCAGCAGATCCGGGTCGCCGGGACCGCCGCCGATCAGGTAGACCTCACCGAGATCGGCGTGATCCACGGCGGCCTCGAGTTCGCGCTCCAGGATCGCCTCGGCCTCGTCCATGTGGCCGCTGAAGACGCGTTCGGCGACGCCGCCCTGAAGCACCCTGTCCCAGAACAGGCGGCGGTCGGCGGGATTGGAGAAGGTTGCCTTGACGCGATCGCGGAAGCGCGCGGCGATCGCGGCGAGACGCCCATAGCCGGCCGGGATCAGCGATTCGAGGCGCGCGCGGATGAGGCGCGCGAGCACCGGCGAGGCGCCGCCGGTGGAAACCGCCGCGACGACCGGCGAGCGGTCGATCACCGAGGGCATGATGAAGCTGCACAGTTCGGGCTGGTCAGCGACGTTGACCGGGATGCCGGCGGCCCTGGCCGCGCTGGCGACGCGCGCGTTGATGGCTTTGTCATCGGTTGCGGCGATCGCGAGCACGGCATCGGCGAGGTCGTCTTCGTGGAACGGGCGCTCGTGTAGTTGCGCGTCTTCGCCTGCCACGCGGCGCGTGGCCTCTGGAATCTCGCTTGCGATTACGCGCGGTCGTCCCCCGGCGCGGCGTAGCAGGCCGATCTTGCGGCGGGCGACGTCTCCGGCGCCGACGACGACGCAAGGCTTGCCTTTGATATCGAGAAAGATGGGCAGGAAATCCATGAATGCGACCTTGGGCGGAGTAGATGGGCGACGAGTATATCAATAACTCAGGTGCTTAGATCGACGTAGTCCTGGCTCAGCCGGTAGGGCAATCGCACCTAAATGCCATTGACCCGACAGGGCGTAGGCCCGATCAAGCGCAGCGGATCGGGCAGCGGCGCGATTGCGCGGCATCGCCGAAGCCGGTTCCGCCGCGCTTGAACCAGCCTACAGCGTTTTTTTTGCAATGCGGGCGTAGATCCGATCAAGCGAGCGGATCGGGCGACAGCGGCAAGCCTTTGAAATCAGGAAACGTCAAGCGAAATGAAGCGCGATTGCCCTGGCTCAGCCGGTCTCTGGCCTTGCAATCGCCCGGCGCGGAAGGGATAATTCCCGCCCTTTTACATGATTCGATCCGTCGGCGCTCTGAACTCATTGTCGGACGCCGGCCTTTCCATTCCGCTACGGCGGGAGCTTCACCGGAGACATCACCATGACAATGAGCGCAGCAGACAAGAAAGCCATCATCGAAGAGTTCGCTCGCGGAGACAACGACACCGGCTCGCCCGAGGTCCAGGTCGCCCTGTTGACCCGGCGCATCGTCGAACTGACCGAGCACTTCAAGGAACACAAGCACGACAATCATTCGCGCCGCGGTCTGGTGCGCATGGTCAACTCCCGTCGCAAGCTGCTGGACTACCTGAAACGCAAGGATGTCGAGCGTTATCGTGAGCTGATTCAGCGTCTCGGCCTGCGTCGTTGAGTCCGGTCGCCATCGAGGGGAAGCCAACGTGACAGCAATCAAGAAAGAGTTTCAGTATGGCGACCACAAGGTCGTCCTCGAGACCGGCGAGATCGCCCGTCAGGCGGATGGCGCGGTGCTGGTCAATATGGAGGAGACCGTGGTGCTGGCCACCGTGGTTGCGGCCAGGGAGGCCGTCGAGGGGCGCGACTTCTTTCCGCTCACCATCGATTACCAGGAGAAGACCTATGCCGCCGGTTCCATCCCGGGGGGGTTCTTCCGTCGCGAGGGTCGCCCGAGCGAGAAAGAGATTCTCACCGCGCGCCTGATCGACCGCCCGTTGCGACCGCTGTTTCCGAAAGGCTTTACCAATGAGACCCAGGTCATCCTGACCGTGATGTCGCTGAACCCCGAGGTCGATCCGGAGGTTCCGGCGCTGATCGGCGCCTCCGCCGCGATGGCGATCTCCGGTCTGCCGTTTCAGGGTCCGGTGGCGGCCGCGCGCGTCGGCTACAAAGACGGCCGGTACCTGCTCAATCAGCCGAAGACCGGGCTTTCGGAGATCTCCGACCTCGACCTGATCGTCTCCGGCACCGCCGACGCGGTGTTGATGGTCGAATCCGAAGCGCGCGAGCTTTCCGAGGAGGTCATGCTCGGCGCTGTGTTGTTCGGCCACGAGCAGCAGCAAGTGGTCATCGAGGCGATCAAGGAGCTTGCCGCCGAAGTCGCCAAGCCGCCGCGCGAGTGGCAGGCCCCGCAAACCGACGAAAGCCTGCTTGAGGCCGTCGAGCGGGTTGCCGGCGAGTCTATCGGCGAGGCCTATCGCATCGCCGACAAGATGGAACGCTACGCCAGGCTTTCCGAGCTCCGCAAGGCCGCGATCGACGAGCTGGCCGGTGGTGACGAGGCGCAATGGTCCGAGGCCGAGGTGCGCGGCGCGCTCGAGAAGCTCGAGAAGCGCATCGTGCGCGGCCGCATCCTCGCCGGCGAGCCGCGCATCGACGGTCGCGATACCCAGACTGTGCGCCCGATCAGCATCCGCACCGGTTTGTTGCCCCGCGCCCACGGCTCGGCGTTGTTCACGCGCGGCGAAACCCAGGCGCTGGTGGTCACCACCTTGGGCACCGAGCGCGACGCCCAGATCATCGACGCCCTCGACGGCTCCTACCGCGAACCCTTCATGTTGCACTATAATTTTCCGCCGTTCTGCGTCGGCGAACTGGGTCGCGTCGGCAGCCCGAAGCGGCGTGAGATCGGTCACGGCCGGCTCGCGAAGCGCGGCGTGCTGGCGGTGATGCCGGATCCGGAAAGCTTTCCGTACTCGATCCGCGTGGTCTCCGAGATCACCGAATCCAACGGTTCCAGCTCGATGGCCTCGGTGTGCGGCACCAGCCTCTCGCTGATGGATGCCGGGGTGCCGCTGAAGGCGCCGGTGGCCGGTGTCGCCATGGGCTTGATCAAGGAAGGCGATCGCTTTGCCGTGCTCACCGACATCATGGGCGATGAGGACCATCTCGGCGATATGGATTTCAAGGTCGCCGGCACCGAGGAAGGCGTCAATGCCTTGCAGATGGACATCAAGATCGACGGCATCACTCGCGAGATCATGGAACAGGCGCTGGCGCAGGCCAGGCGGGGCCGTCTGCACATCCTCGGCGAGATGAACAAGGTTATTTCGCACACCCGCGAGGAGATGTCCGAGTACGCGCCCCGCATGGTCACCTTCAAGATCAACCCGGACAAGATCCGCGACGTGATCGGCAAGGGTGGGGCGACGATCCGCTCGATCACCGAGGAAACCGGCGCAACCATCGACCTCAGCGATGACGGCACGGTGAAGATCTTCTCCGCCGACAAATCCGCCAGCGACGAGGCGCGCAAGCGCATCGAACTGATTACCGCCGATGTCGAGGTCGGCGCGGTCTACGAAGGCAAGGTCGCCAAGCTGATGGATTTCGGCGCCTTCGTCACCATTCTGCCCGGCAAGGACGGACTGGTGCACATCTCGCAGATCTCCGACGAGCGTGTCGAGAAGGTCAGCGACAAGCTCTCCGAGGGTGACATGGTCAAGGTCAAGGTGCTCGAGGTCGACAAGCAGGGACGGATCCGCCTGAGCATGAAAGCGGTCGGCGAAGAGGCCTGATTCGCCAGGGCGCGGGGCGGGGCTGGAACCCGTGGCCCGCGCCGTGGTCTGAATGACGCGGGCTGAGCCGCTGGACCGGGGACCCCCGATGATCTACTTGTCGTCCATGGATTTTCGTTTGTTCGAGGTCGTTTCCTGCGCCCGGGGGCCAGCTATGCGGTGGTTGATGTTGGTGATGCTGTGCCTGGCATGGTTGCCGCTCGATTCCATGGCCGGCGCCGGTCCCGATGCGTTGCGCGCCTTTCTGCGCGGTACCCAGACCCTGAAGGCCGATTTCGAGCAGCGTCAGATCGATGCCCAGGGGCGCGTCGGGCGCTATCGCGGCCGCCTCTACCTGCAACGCCCGGGGCGTTTCCGCTGGGATTACGATATTCCAGCCGGGCAGCTCATCGTCGGCGACGGAGATCGCGTCTGGTTCGTCGATCCGGAGCTCGAGCAGGTCTCTCATCAGTCCGAGGACCGCGCCTTGAAAGGCACCCCGGCGGCGGTGCTGATCGGACGGCGCGACATCGGGGAACTGTTCGAGATCGTCGATCTCGGCAAGGGTGAGAAACTGGACTGGGTGGAACTGCTGCCGAAGGATGAAGACAGCCAGTTCGAGCGCATCACGCTGGCGTTCGATCATGGCGACATCGCCGCGCTCGAGATGAGCGACAAATTCGGTCAGACCACCCGTTTTCGCTTCCACGACGTGCGGCGCAACCTGGAGCTGAAACCCGAGCTGTTTCAGTTCCACCAGCCCAACGGCTTCGACATCTTTGAATACTGATCTTTTCGCCGAAGAGGCCGAAGCCTCACACCGGCCGCTCGCCGATCGCATGCGGCCGCGCGATCTCGATGAATTCATCGGCCAGCGCCACCTGATGGCCGAAGGCAAGACCCTGCGCGAGGCGATCGCCGCCGACCGCCTGCACTCGATGATCTTCTGGGGTCCGCCGGGCACCGGCAAGACCACCTTGGCCTCGCTGATCGCCGCCCATTCCGGCGCGCGCTTCGTAAAGCTCTCGGCGGTGCTCAGCGGCGTCAAGGATATCCGCGCCGCGATCGAGCAGGCGCGCGCCACGCGCGAGCGCGAGCGCCGCCCGACCGTGCTTTTCATCGATGAAGCGCATCGCTTCAACAAATCGCAGCAGGACGCCTTTCTGCCGCATGTCGAGGACGGTACTGTGACCTTCGTCGGCGCGACCACCGAGAACCCCTCGTTCGAGTTGAACTCCGCGTTGCTGTCGCGCGCGCGTGTCTATCGCCTGCAAGCCCTGACCCGGGACGACATCCAGGCGATCCTGCGCCATGCCCTGAACGATCGCGAGCGCGGCCTCGGCGAGCGTCGGCTCACGATGGCCGATGAGCTGCTGGCGATGCTCGCCGAGGCCGCCGATGGCGATGCCCGCCGCGCGCTGAATCTGCTGGAGATTGCCGCCGACCTGGCTCGCGACGGCATCATCGGGCGCGATGCGATCGAAGACGTCGTCGCGGGCTCCACCCGCCGCTTCGACAAGGGCGGCGATCTCTTCTACGAGCAAATCTCGGCCTTGCACAAATCGGTGCGCGGCTCGTCGCCGGATGGCGCGTTGTACTGGCTGTGCCGCATGCTCGACGGCGGCTGCGACCCGCTCTACATCGCCCGCCGCGTGGTGCGCATGGCCTCCGAGGATATCGGCAACGCCGACCCGCGGGCGCTGCAACTCGCGCTGAACGCCTGGGACGCCCAGCAACGCCTCGGCAGCCCGGAAGGCGAGCTCGCGTTGGCCCAGGCGGTCGTCTACCTCGCCTGCGCGGCGAAGAGCAACGCGGTTTACGTCGCCTTCAAGCAAGCCATGACCGCGGCGCGCGAATCCGGCTCGCTGGAGGTTCCGGTGCACCTGCGCAATGCGCCGACCCGTCTGATGAAAGAGCTGGGTTACGGTCACGCCTATCGCTACGCTCACGATGAACCCGATGCCTATGCCGCCGGCGAGACCTACCTGCCCGAGGAGCTCGGTGACGCCAGCTTCTACCAGCCTGTCGAGCGCGGGCTGGAGATCCGTATCGCTGAAAAGCTGGCGCGCTTGCGCGCGCTGGACCAGGCGGCGCATGGGCGCGATACTGAATGACAATGACGAGCCGAGGGGCGTTCGCCAACGCCTTCCGGAGCCTGGCCGGGAAACGGATCAGATGAGAGGTTCGCCCGGGGCGGCGGCGAGTGCGAGAACGATGAGTACCGCGGTTTCGCTGAGTTCGCACAGAGCGCCGGCGACATCGCCGGTGATCCCGCCGAGCAGGCGGCGGGCGGCGGCGACCACGATCAGGGCGGTAATGAGAGCCGCCAACAAGGCGCTGATGCCAGCGATCCAAAGCACGAAGCCGCCGGCCAGGGCGGTGACGATCAGCGCGCCGCCCGTCGGCAGGCTGGCGGCGCGTTCCGCGCTCAGCCCCCCCGCGCGCGCCTGGGGCGCAAGGCGCAAGGCCGCGACCAGCAAGGCGCGTGCCGCCACTGGCGCGGCGAGCAGCGCATGGCTCATCGTGGATATGGGCAGCGAGGCAAGCGCGGCGAACTTGGTCAGCAGCAGGCTGCTTACGGTGGCAACCGCGACCGGGCCGCTGCAAGGGTCTTTCAGGATCCGCAGCGCGCGCTCGGGGTCGCCGTGCGCGCCGATCCAGGCGTCGGCGCAATCGGCGAGGCCATCGAGATGCAGCGCGCCGGTGAGCGCTATCCAGGCGGCGATCAGCAAGGCGGCGTTCAACAGCGGAGTGGTCGCGGGCAAGATCTGTTGCAACGCCAGCAGCAGGCTCCCGATGAACAGGCCGACGAGCGGATAGAAGAGCACCGAGCGGCCGAGTTCATGCGCTTCCGGCGGGGTTTTCAGGCGCACCGGAATCCGGGTCAGGAATTGCAACGCGAGCAGCGCCGCGCGCCTCATGCGCCGCGGCAATGAAAGGCCAGCCTCGGCAGGCCGTCCTGGATGACGATGCGGCTCAGGCAGGCGTGAGACACATCGAGACGGAACAGGTTCTCGGCCGGCATGCCGAGCACATCGGCGATGATCACTCGGATCACGCCACCGTGGGTGACGAGCAGAAAACGTCCTTCTTCCTCTTCGAGCAGACGCTGCCAGACGCCGAGCACGCGGGCGCGAAACACCCCCAGCGATTCGCCCCGCGGCGGGGTGTTGTTCAGCGGGTCCTCCCAGAAGGCCTGGACCCGCTCCGGATCGGCATGCAGCAATTCGGTCGGGGTGTGCCCCTCCCATTCGCCGAAATGGATCTCTTTCAGATCGTCTTCAAGATGCACCGGGATATGCGAGGTCTGCGACAGCTTGCGCGCGAAGTCGGCACAGCGTTTCAGCGGGGAGCTGATGATGCGGCTCCATGGGCGTCGCGCCGGCAGGGCCTTGTACATCTGGTTCCAGCCTTCGTCGGTCAGCGGATCTTCACGCCAGCCGCGAAAGCGTTGGCCGCCGCGTGCTTCTCCGTGGCGCAGCAGGTCGATGATAAGGGTATTCATGGGGCTTCCGTTACTCCAGCGTCGGCGAAGGTCGCCATATGATTGTGGATTGCGCAGGCCATGCGCAGCAAGGATACGGCGCAGGCCGCGCCGCTGGCTTCTCCGAGCCGCATCCCGAGGCTCAGCAGGGGGGTGGCGTCGAGCGCTTCCAGGATCAGGCGGTGACCCGGCTCGGCCGAGACGTGCGCGAAGATCAGCCAGTCGAGGCAGCGCGGCTCGATGCGGGTTGCGAGCAAGGCCGCGGCGCTGGTGATGAAGCCATCGACCAGGGCCGGCAGGCCGCGTTGCGCGCAGCGCAGGTAGGCGCCGGTGATGGCGGCGATCTCGAAGCCGCCCCAGGCGCGCAGTATCTGCAACGGTGTCAGCCTGGCGCCGGCGTGGCGCGCCAGCGCCTGTTCGAGCCGCTTGGTTTTGCGTTGCACACCGGCGTGGTCGAGTCCGGTGCCGGCGCCGACCAGTCGTCGCGCGGGCAGCGACAGGCAGGCGCTGGCCAGGGCGGCGGCGGAGCTGGTGTTGCCGATGCCCATCTCGCCCGCGACGAACAGCTCGCTGGCGTCGGCGAGGGCGCGCTCGACGGCGTCACGGCCCGTCCGCAGGGCCTGTGCGAGCTGATCCGGGGTCATCGCGTCATCGCGGCTGATGTCGGCGGTGCCGGCGGCGATGCGGGCGTCGATGACGCCGTTGGCGACCTCGGGGGCCAGGGTGCCGACGTCGATCACCTCGAGGCGCGCGTCGAGGGTTTCGGCGAGGGCGTTGATCGCGGCGCCGCCGTTGGCGTAGTTCGCGAGCATCTGTGCCGTGACCTCGCGTGGATAGGCGGAGACCGGGTGGACGGCGATGCCGTGGTCGGCGGCGAAGAGGCTGATCCAGACCCGGTCGACAGCCGGGCGCGCGCGTCGTTGCAGCGCGGCGAGCTCGATCGCCAGCGCTTCCAGCCGGCCGAGCGATCCGGCCGGCTTGGTGAGCTGCCGTTGTCGTTCGACGGCCTCTCGACGCGCCGTCCCGGAAGGCGTCATCGCGGGCTCGCGGAGCCAGTCAGTCGGCATCGCAGGGTGGCCCTTTGAGCACATGGGGCAGACCGGCGACGGTGAGGATGACGCGGTCGCAACGGCTGGCGAGACCTTGGTGCAGCCGGCCCGCGGCATCGACGAAACGCCGGCTCAGCGGATTGCCCGGGATGACGCCGAGCCCGGTTTCGTTCGAAACCATGAGGAGTTCCGCACGGCAGTTCTCGATCGCCCGGCAGAAGGTTTCGATGCTTTTCATGGGTTCCGCCACGCGATGCAGCAGGTTGCTGAGCCACAATGTCAGGCAGTCGATCAGCAACAGGGCCTCGCTGTCACGATGGCGATCGATCAGCGCGGCCAGGCGCAGGGGCTCCTCGATGGTATGCCAGCTTGCCGGTCGATGTCGTCGATGGTGGGCGATGCGCGCGCTCATCTCATCGTCCAGCGCCTCGGCCGTGGCGACAAAGATCACCTGACGTCCCGAAGCGATCGCCAGCCGCTCGGCGAGACGGCTTTTTCCGGAACGGGCGCCGCCCAGTATCAGTTGCCGCATGGATTATAGGTATTCTGGAATATAGTGATAATCATAACGCCGACGCCGGCTGTTGTCGCCCATGAATTTTCGGATACTCGAGAGCGTTCCTCGCGCCCGTGGGCCAGGCGCGGAAGCGAGCCATAGCCCATTCCAAGGCGAGTTTTTGTAACCACGCCCACGGATGCGGGGGCGGTTTCAGTCGCCGAAAATGCATGGGCGAGGAGTATACAGTGTCGGGGATTGCGTTTGGTCGGATCTTGGTCAATGATTGTTCGTGTTCCCATGCCTTTGGTCATAAGGACATAGCTTTCGCATTGCGGGCGGGCGCATCGGGCGAGGGCAGGGGGACCGGGGAGAAAATAATACACTTGGGAGATTTGGGATGCCTGATCGTCAGACCATTGTCGTTTCCGCTTGGTTTCTGTTGTTCGCCGCCTGGGTCGCGGCACTGCCATTTCTCGTTTCACTGGATGGAGGCAGTATCGCAATCGTGGTGTTTACCTATGCGTTTGCCGATGCTGGTTCCTACCTGTTTCATTATATCGTCGATCACTACGGCCGTGCCGACCACCCGGGGATCGTGGCCGAGTTCCAGGGCCATCATGCCGACCCGGGACGCATCGCGCGGCGCCCGCTGGTCGAGGTGCTCTATCCGGCGGCGCGGATCATCACGCCGTGGTCGGCGCTGGCGTTGATGTTGGCGCTGGCGGGCTGGCTTCCATCCGGTTCGGCGCTGTTCCTGTTCGTACTCGGAAGCTGTTGGGTGTATACCCAGCTGTTTCATCGTTGGGCCCATCTGCGCGAGCCGCCCGCTGTTATCGCCTGGTTGCAGCGATCAGGCCTGATCCTGCGCGCCACGGCGCACGATCGCCACCATCGATTGCCGTTCATGACCGATTTTGCGGTGATCAATGGCTGGACCAACCCGCTGTTCGATGCGATCGATCTGCCGAAATGGGTCGATTGGGTACTCGAAAAGGGGCTTGGAATCCCCAAGCGCAGCACCTTGGTCGAAGACATGGCCGCGCTACGGCTGGAAAATCGTCACTCCCTGTAGGATACTCGCCCGGCATTCGGAACCTGGGATACTGCCTGACCGTGGTCGACAACGACAACAAGCCAAGCCTGGGGCGCGGCCTGCGCCTGCTGATCGCGCTGGCGCTGCTGCTGCTCGTCGCGGTGGTGTTGATGGTGGTGTTGCAACTGACCGAATCGGCGCTGAACATCTGGCATCTGCTCGGGCAGATGTCGCCGACCCTGCTCGGCCTGTACTTGGCGGGCCTGGTGTTGTTCGCTTTCGCCGCCTTGATGGTCGCCTGGTGGTTCTTCAAGCCGCGCAAGCCCGTTCAGGCGCGACGTCGCGAGGCGCCGCCACCCAAGGATGCCGCCGAGCTGGAAGCCCGCTTGGAACAGGCGGCCGGGAAAGGGATAGCGACCCACGAGGCGCGCACCGAGCTGCGTGAATTGCAGCAACGTCAACAACGCGAAACCATCTATGTCGTGCTGTTCGGCCCGGTATCCGCGGGCAAGAGCTCATTGATCAAGGCGCTCACCGGCGATGCCTCGATCGAAACCGACCCCCGCGCCGGCACCACCCGGTATATCGCCCACTATGCACTGCCGGACGATGAGCAGGCCGATATCACGCTTACCGATGCTCCAGGGATCCTCGATACCGATCCGGACAAGGTCGCGCGCGCGCGCGATGAAGCGCGCCGCGCGCATTTGGTGGTCTATGTCACCGACGGTGAGCTGACCCGCGACCAGTATCAGGAGATCAGCGAACTGCTGGCCTTCGGACGGCCGCTGGTGATCGCGCTGAACAAGATCGACCGCTATGCGCCGGAAGATCTCGAGGCGATCAAGCGACGCATCGCCGAGCGCGCGCCGGACGTGCCGGTGATCGCGGTGCGCGCCGGCGGCACGGAAGAGGTGATCCGCGTGATGCCGGATGGCAGCGAACAGCGGGTCGCGCGCGAGCGGCCCGCCGACATCTCGGCGCTGCGCGATGCCATCCGTGACGCGGCGACCCGGCGGGGGCGGCGGCTCACCGAGCTGCGCGACCAGAGCCTGTTGTCGCTGGGGGCCGAGAAATTGCATGCCTCGATAGCCGAATACCGCCGTGGACAGGCGGAGAAGCTGGTCAAACAGTACACGCGCAAGGCGATGCTCGGTGCGATGGCGGCGGTGACCCCGGGTACCGATCTGCTGATCCAGGGTTATCTGGGCGTGAGCATGGTCAAGGCGCTGGCCAATCTCTACGAGGTGCGTGTGCGTGAGATGGATCTGGAACAATTCGTCGAACTCGCAAGCAAGAACGTCGGCAAGCGCATGCCGGTGCTGCTGGCTCTCTCGGGGAATGTATTGAAGGCTTTCCCGGGGATTGGTACCGTCACCGGCGGCATACTGCACGCGGTGGCCTACGGGATGATCTTCGACAGCCTCGGCAAGGCGGTCGCCAAGACGCTCGATGAAACCGGCGCGCTCGAATCCGGGCGCGCGTTGAACTATTTTGAGGAGACCCTTGGTGGGAATTTGGAAAACCGTGCGAAACGGTTTGCCCGACTGGCTGTGGAAGAAATCGCCAAAAGACGCTGATCGACCCGCCGAGGCCACGCCGGCCACGGAAGAGCAGAAACAGCGTCACCTGCAACTGGCGCAGGAGAATCTGCGCGAGTTGCTGGAAGACGAGCGCGTGCCGGAATCGGTGCGGGAATCCCTGCGCGACGATTTCCAGCAGGTCCGCGCGATGCTCGACAAGCTGGAGCATGGCCACCTGCATATCGCGGTGTTCGGACGTGTCAGCGTGGGCAAGTCGGCGTTGCTCAACGCCCTGCTCGGCGAGGATCGTTTCAGCGTCAGCGCCCTGCATGGTGAGACCCGCTTCAGCGAGATGCAACCGTGGGAAGAGATCGACGCGGGAGGCATCTACCTGATCGATACCCCGGGCATCAACGAAATCAGCGGCGAGGAGCGGGAACGCATGGCGCACGAGGTGGCGGGCCGCGCCGACTTGGTGCTGTTCGTTGTCGACGGGGACGTCACCGAGACCGAACTGAACGCCCTGCGCGCGTTGAAACAGCGGCAACGGCCGATCCTCGTGGTATTGAACAAGGCCGATCGCTATACCCGCGATGAGCTCGCCTTGTTGCTCGACAGCCTGCGCGCGAAGCTGGGCGATCTGGTTGCGCCGGACCGCATCATTCCCGCCGCCGCGCGTCCCGCCGAGCGGATCTATGTGCAGATCGATGAACAGGGCAACGAACGTGAGGTCCGTCGCACGCCAGCGCCGGACATCGCCGAGCTGAAGGAGACCCTGTGGCGGGTCATCGACAAGGAAGGCCTGGCGCTGTCGGCCTTGAACGCCAGCCTGTTCGCCGGCGAGCTCAGCGACGAAGTCGCG
>JALVEB010000093.1 GCA_027008705.1 Sedimenticola sp.
CATGTCGTGATAGGCCGCGTCATCGGCGCCGCGCGCCTCGCCATGAAAGGCGCACGGCGCATCGGGCGCGCCCGCGCGCAGGCGTTCGAGAAAAGCGATCAGGTCATCGAGCAGATGGCCGGCCATCACCGCTGGCGAAACCGGAGGATCACCAACCACCTTGCCCGTCAGCATGCGGATATCGCGTTCGCGGAACAGGCGGTCGAGGGCGTGGAAATAGCTGATCCCAAGCAGATTGCGCCCGTCGGCAAGGCGCACGCGAAACTCCTGATCACTGTCGATGAAGAAGAACAGCCAGCGCTCCCGCGAGCCCGCGGCAAGACGGCGCAACAGCAGGTAGCAGAGATTGCGCATGCGCGAGGCGCCCTTGTGGCCAAAACCGGCCTCATCGGCGCGCCCGGTGGCCGAGACCGGTGCCGCACCAGCCTGGCGCAACAGCTCGCGCTGTTCCGGCTGATCGAAATGCAGGGTGGGCAAACCCTGGGCGGTGAATTCCTCCGCCAGGCGGGCATGCGCGCGCCGGCTGACGGTCTCGCCGCTGTCATCGGCGATGACCACCTCCACCCGCTCGAAACGCCCCTGCCTCACCCCGCCATAATGGAACGCGCGACATTGATCGAGCAGGCTTTGCAGGCACAGGCGCAACTGGCGCGGGCGGTCGGCCACCGGGATCACGACCACGAAACGATGCCGCTCAGGCGGATGTTTCTGGCGCGCAAGCGCGGCCTCGTAGTCGCGATGCAGCGCCTGCCAGGCGGCCAGGCGGGATGGCGGCGCGCCCTCGGCCCACAATGCCTCGCCAGCGGCTTCGATCTCGCGCGCAAGCGCCTCGGGAGACGAGGGGCTGGCGCTCATGTCAGCGCCGCGAGTGGTAGTTGGGGAAGACATCCTTGTCGATCGGGATCTCGATCAGGTTGATGCCGCCGATCAGATCGAGCGAGGCGAACGCGGCCTCCATCTCGTCCTCGCTGGTGACCCGGCGATAGTCGATGCCGAAGGATTCGGCAAGGCGCTGGTAGTCGGGGTTCACGAAATCGCAGTCGATGAAGCGATCCTGGTACTGCTGATGCTGATTCTTGCGGATCAACCCCATGGTGGCGTTATTGAACAGCACCACGTTCAGCGGCACGCGGTAGTTGACCGCGGTCATCAGCTCCATGCAGCACATCTGGAAACCACCGTCACCGAGGATCGCGAAGGTGGGCACATCCCGGGCGAAGCGCGCGCCGATCGCGGCCGGGATCGCGTGGCCGAGCGACGAGATGCCAGAGTTGGAGTAGTAGCGGTTTTGCGCCGAGACATTGAAGAAATTCTGCGCGAACAGGATATTGTCATCGAACACCATCAGCTCGCGCGGAAAATCCCGCTCCAGGCAGCGAAAGAAATGCTCCACCAGCGCCACCCCGCGCGGAAAGATCGCATTGCCGTCCTTGCGTTCCTCCGGAGCGGCGAGCCGACCCATCGCCTCGCGCGCTGGCCCGCCCGGGGCGATGGCGTGGCGATCGAGCGCGCCATGAACGCCATCGAGCACCTCGCCGATATCGCCATGGATGGCCAGATCGGCCTGGAACACCTTCTCGATCTGATCTGGATCATGATCCACCTGGACGATCACGCGGGCATCGAGCAGTTTGTCATCCCACAGATAACTGGTGCGTTCGTTGAAACCGGCGCCGAGGAACAGCACCAGATCGGCATGCTCGCGGATGAAATGATAGGCGTGATCGCTGGAGGTGACACCGAGACTGCCCAGCGACAAGGCGGAACGCTCGCTGATCACGCCCTTGGCCTTCAGGCTGGTGGTCACCGGGATATTGAGGCGCTCGGCGAGCCGCGCGACCGCATCCTGCGCGCCGGCGCGCACACAGCCATAACCGGCGACGATCACCGGCTGACGCGCGCCGAGCAACAGCTCGGCGAGGCGTCGACTGTCGGCTGGGATGCCCTCGCCGCCGACGCGCGTGGCCCGGCGCGTGGAAACTTGCTCGAGCAGCGCCGCGTCCACCCGCTCGCGCTGCACATTGTACGGAAAACTCAACAGCACCGGGCCGGGCTGGTCGGAAAGCAGGATGCGCGCGGCCCGGTTCAACACATTGGCAAGATAATCGGTGCGCTCGACGATCTTGTGGTAGCGCGTAATACCCTGAAACAGGCGGCCCTGATCGATGCTGCCGCCCTCGCCCGAGCTCTCCTGCAAACCGCCGCGACCAAAGATGTGGGTGGAGGTCTCACCGGTGATGACCAGCACCGGCTGCTTGTCGGCGTAGGCATTGGCGATGCCGGTCACCAGATTGGTCGCCCCCGGCCCGGCAGTGGTGATACAGGCGCCGATGCGCTCGCCAGCGCGGGCGAAACCACCGGCCATGAAGGCCGCGCCCTGCTCGTGCTTCACCAGCACGGTGCGAACCGGGGCATCGTAGAGCGCATCGTAAACCGGCAGGATATGCGCCCCGGGCATGCCGAACAGGGTATCGACGCCGATCCGCTGCATGAATTGCACGATCAGCTCACTGACTGGAATCTGGTTCATCGGCGCTGGTCTGCCCCGCTTGCGGCCCCTGGCGGCGTATGTAACCACGCGGCGCGGAGCAGTTCAAGGCGCCGACAGGAGTCAGGGCAATCGCGCTTTAATGGCATTGACCTGACAAAGCGCAGGCTCGATCAAGCGCGGCGGATCGGGCCTGGCCCGGAAAATTCATGAGTTACACGCGCCCTCGCCCGTTTCTTGTTCCCGCAAGAAATTTTCTTCCGTTGCCCGTCATTCCCGATACGGGACGCCTTCAGAAAATTCCTTGTGAAAACCATCTACTGCGCGATCATCATGTGAATTCGTGAAATTTCCGGGATAGACCTTGTCAGGTCGATGGCATTTCAACGGTTAGCTGAGTGTGATTGGCCTTCTAGTCCTCCGCCGGAGCCGGCTTGACGATATTCAGCCCCCAAAACTGCCACATCCGCATGCCGCCCCGGTAGTACTTGATCTTGTCCGCCGGATAACCCGCCTTCACCAATCCGCGGATCGCACGCGGAGACTGGCCGCAGGACGGACCGTTACAGAAGATCACCAGTTTCTTGGCGTTCGAGAAATCCCATTTGTCGGTTTTGTATCGATGGTCCACCAAGCCGAATTTCTCCAGCTGACGTTCGAGCCAGCCGATCTTGCCACGCGGCTTCGCGCCGAAACGCTTCAATAACGCCACTATCTCAGGGGAGTCCGGATCCTTCATCATCAGCGTAAACGGATAGTGCAAGGCACCGGGGATCGTGCCTTTTTTCCACCAGGTATCGGTGCGCGCATCGATCAGCAGGCCCTCGCCATCCCGCAGATCGTTCTCCATGAAATGGAACAACTCGGCCTCACCGACCGGCTCGACTCCCGGGGCCGGAGACATCGGCTTCAAACAGGCGGGCGGACAGGGCCGCCCGGTATGGGCGAAATACCCCTTCAACACATAGTTGGGGTCTTGCGAACGCTCGACCTTGACCGACTTGCCCTGGTGGATCACGA
>JALVEB010000094.1 GCA_027008705.1 Sedimenticola sp.
CCTCGCCGCGCACGACCTGCATGACCGTCATTGCGTCGCCATTGTCAGTGGCGCGAACATCAATTTCGATCGTTTGCGTCACGTCGCCGAGCGCGCCGAGCTGGGGGAGCGGCGGGAGGCGTTGTTCGCGGTGCGAATCCCGGAGCGGCCGGGAAGCTTTCTGCGTTTCTCCCGTGTTTTGGGGCAGCGCCCGATCACCGAGTTCAACTATCGTTTCGCGGATCCGGAGCAGGCGCATGTGTTCTGCGGCATCGGCCTGCGCGAGGGGGACGCGGAGCGCGAGATGCTGATCGAACGCCTGGAGCACAAGGGCTATGGGGTCACTGACCTTACCGACAACGAGATGGCGAAGCTGCATGTTCGTTACATGGTGGGTGGGCGCGCGCCCAATGTCGAACACGAATCGGTCTTCCGCTTCCAGTTTCCCGAGCTGCCGGGCGCCCTCCAGCACTTTCTCAGTCACATCGGCAGGCGCTGGAACATCAGCCTGTTCCACTACCGCAATCACGGCGCCGCCTATGGACGCGTGTTGGTCGGGATCCAGCTCGGTCCGGGCGATAAGGCGGAGTTCAAGAAGTCGATGCAGGCATTGGACTACCCATATGTCGAGGAGACCAGCAATCCCGCATACCGTATCTTTGCGCCGGCGGGCGACGCTTCAGTGTGACTGAAGTTTCGCCAGCTCGTCGAGAATCCCGAGCACGACGCCGCTGCCGCGCGCGCCCATCCCGGAGCACAGTCGTTCGGGATCCCGTTCGCCATTGATCAACGGACGGATGATCGCGGCCAGTTGCGCCATCTCGCCGCCGGCCCGGCTCATCTGCTCGGCCATGTTGGAGAGCAGGACCAAGGCCTGTGGATCGCTGCGGGCGGCGTGGATCATGTGCGCAAGGCCCGGTGCCGCCATCGACGGGTCGGGCCGGGCGTTCGGGTCGGGCAGTGTGGCCGGATCCTGAAGGCCGCGCAGGATGGCGTCGGCGATTACCGCGTCCTCGGCATCGAGCGCGCCGACGAGACGTTCGTCACGCGCGCCGTCGGCGATCTTGCGGATCACCGTCACGAGCTCGTTCCAGCCTTGTTGTTGCGCGGCCTGGAGGAGTTCGTCGAGTTCCCCGCGGAGCGCCGGATTGTTGATCTGTGTCACGACCTGGCAGATGAACGCGGCATGGGTGGTGAGGATCTGCTCGCGTTGTTCGGGTAACAGGGACATATCGAACCTTTTCGACCTTTCCGGATAGGATGGATGAAAACAGGCTATCCTACCGCGAATGAAATGGCTTGTGGCGATCTTTGTGCTCTCCCTGGTGGCGATCGGACTGCCGGTCGCGCTGAACCATGCGCCGTTGTTCGCGCCGCCCGGGCCATTGGCGCGGCTCAAGGTCTATCTGTCCCGTCACCGCGCCAGCCTGACGCCCGATCATCCGTGGCCGAGCTTGCGCTCGCCGCTATGGCATGACGGCTCCGCTCCCGATCCGCGCGCGCTGGCCGACGCGATGCGGGCGCTGGGCTGGGAGGCGGTGCGCGAGGACGCTGGCTGGGTGCATGCGCAAGTGGTGACCCCGTGGCTGCATTTTCGGGACGATGTGCGCGCGCGCATGATCCCTTACCGTGACGGTTGGAGCGTCGAGGCGATATCCGAGTCGCGTCTCGGCAAGGCCGATTTCGGCGCCAACGAGTACCATCTGCGAATGCTTAGGGAAAGCCTTCGTTAATGTGGAAGAACCCACCTTGCCACGCACGCGAATCCCTGGCCGCTGGCGACCACGACAACAGGCTGTCTGTTCGATCTCGAGTCTGGCCGATTGCGCCGTAGCGGCCTCGGTAACAAGGGCGGGAGGCGTTGGTATGCTCGCCGCCCGTGGGTTTGCGGTCACCGGCACAATCGCTTGCCGGTTAAGATCTGTCAGCCCATCAATCCTCGAGGCCGGCGAGAACATCGCCGGCCTCCTGATCCAGCCAGTCCTCGATCCAGCCGGCGGGCCGCGCGCCACTGAAGCGCGCGCGCTCACGGCCCTCGCTGAACAAGATCACGGTGGGAAATCCGCGCACTTGATACTGACCCGCGAGCCGCATGTTTTCGTCGGCATCGACCTCTACCTTGGCCAGCCGCAAGCCGCCGTGATGGCCCTCCACGACCCCTTCGAGCACCGGCGCGAGAACCAGGCAGGGCGCGCACCAAGCGGCCCAGAAATCCACCAGCACCGGGACGTGACGCGATGCTTGCAGGACTTGCTCGTCGAAGTCGTCGACGCCGACATCGAACACCGGCCCGCTCACTTCGCTTTCAATCCCTCGTCGATCGCCCGAATCACAAGGGATTCGACCTCCTTCAGTATCGCAAGCGCCGGGCTGCCGGCGGCGATCACGCTGGGCCGCGCGAACAATACGCGCGTCTTGCCGGCCTGCTCGATCAGCGTCAGGCGCAGCGGACACAGCGCAAGCATGTCGGGATCCAGGTTCGAGACCTGATTGGCGTACCAGCCGTTGCAGACCACCATGCTCCGGATGCCGGTCAGGTGGTTGCGATTGTAGTCGTCTCCCCAGCGTTCGGCGAAACGGGACAGGTTGGCCCCGATATCGGCCTCGAAGACGACGAAGAAACGGTTGGCTTCCAGCGCCGCGTAGACCTTGGGATAGACCTGCTCCAACGGCGCGGCGGTTTCCGCCTTGTAAACCGAGGGCTCGGAGGCCGGCAACGCGGCGACACCCGTCAGCAGGCTCCACGCCAAAACGATCGATGCGATGATTTTCATAACGGAAGGCTCCATTCGCCGCAATGGCCCGACGGGCCTTTTTATATCGGCGAAAAACTGCAATTATAGGCGTCCACTGGTTCACGGCAAGGCTGATCCGTCACGATGAACACAAGCAAACTCCACTTCCGCCGCCGTCCGCGGCGCATGCGCAAGCACGACTTCTCACGTCGCCTGATGCGCGAAACCACGCTGACCCCGGCCGATTTCATCTACCCGGTATTCGTGCTCGATGGCGAGAACCGCACCGAAGCGGTGCCCTCGATGCCCGGCGTGCAGCGCATGAGCATCGACCGGCTGGTGCGCGAGGCGAGCGACGTCCATGCCCTCGGCATCCCGGCGATGGCGCTGTTTCCGGTCACCCCGGCGGAGGTCAAGAGCGACGACGCGCGCGAGGCCTACAACCCGGACGGGCTGGCGCAACGCGCGGTGCGCGCGTTGAAGGCCGCAGCGCCGGATCTCGGCATCATTACCGACGTGGCCCTGGACCCCTTCACCAGCCACGGCCAGGATGGCCTGATCGACGACAGCGGCTACGTTCTCAACGACGAGACCGTCGAGGTGCTGGTGCGCCAGGCGCTGTCGCATGCCGAGGCCGGCGCCGACGTGGTCGCGCCGTCCGATATGATGGACGGTCGCATCGGCGAGATCCGCGATGCGCTCGAGGCCGCCGGCCACATCCACACCCGTATCCTCGCCTACTCGGCGAAATACGCCTCGGCCTTCTACGGCCCA
>JALVEB010000095.1 GCA_027008705.1 Sedimenticola sp.
CGCTCAATTTGGCTTGACTTTTAGATGCTTAATTATTTCAAAGATTTGGGATGAGCAGCTAACTCGCATCAGTCAGACAGGGATGTATCTGTGCAGACTAATTTGACATGTGCGTTATCGTTATAGCAGGCGTCAATTTTTTAGCGCTGCGACCTTGGCTGGGAAGAGCTTCCTCCCGGCCTGGACTGGGGAGGACGTACGGGCGCTTAAAGAATCCGACGCACGCGCCGCCAGAAATGCATACTCAATTGCCCTTTCCATGCGTCCCGAATCCATGAACCGATCCGAAACCGAAAAGGCCGCGGCCGTGCTACGCATGGCGGTCCCCCGGATGAGCCAGCATCAGATCGCCGCGACGCCGCGCAACTACGCGGTCTGGTACCAGTATGTGGAAGGCAGCAACCCGGCGCTGAAAAAACGCATCGACGAACTGCTCTCCAGAGCCGTGACCTTCGATGACGAACTCAATGACAGCCTGTTCGAGGAGTATGTCTCGGAATGCAACCTGAAGCGGGTCAGCGGCATCCGCGACGACATCCAGGAGATTATCGAGGACGTCAACAACACCCTTGCCGAAACCGGTCAGCAGGCCGATGACTACGGCGGCGTGCTCGACCGCTTCGTGCGCGACCTCGACGAAGGCAGCGATACCGCGCGCCTGCGCGAACTCGTCAAGCGCCTGGCCCGGGAAACCCGCGATATGCGCCACGCCACCAAAGAACTGCGCGAGCGCGTGGAACGCAACGCGGCCGAGATGGAGGAACTGAAGAACCAGCTGGAGAAGGTCCGCGAGGAAGCCTGCACCGACCCGCTGACCGGGTTGGCCAACCGTCAGGCCCTGTATGACGCGCTGCAACGGGTCGAGGAATCGCCATCGCCCGACGGCGACAGCCTGTTATTGTTCGACATCGATCATTTCAAGCGCATCAATGACGGCTATGGCCACCTCGTGGGCGACAAGGTGATCCGCTTCGTCTCCGGCTCGATCAAGAAGCAGGCCCATGGCAGCGCCCTGGCGGCGCGTTACGGCGGCGAGGAGTTCGTGCTGCTGCTGCCCGGCCATTCGCTCGAAAAAGCCGCGAACATCGGCGAACATGTACGCAAGTTGGTCGAAAACGCCAAGCTGGTGCGCTCCGATACCAAGGAGCCGCTGGGCCGGATCACGCTCTCGTGCGGGATTGCGCGCTACCGCCCCGGAGAAGCGACGACCGCCTGGCTGGAACGGGCCGATCAGGCGCTGTACCGCGCCAAGGAGAGCGGTCGCAACCGGGTCCTGGTGGAGGCACCCGGCGCGCCGCGCGCGCGCGCCAGCTGAGCCAAGCCACTCAGGCGCCGAGCTTCTTCTTCAGCAAGGCGTTGACCTGCTGTGGATTGGCCTTGCCCTTCGATGCCTTCATTACCTGGCCGACGAAGAAACCGAGCATCTTCGGCTGCTTCGCCGGATCGGCGTTACGGTAGTTCTCGACCTGCTTCTGGTTGTTGGCCAACACCTCGTCGACGATGCCCTCGATGGCGCCGGCATCGGTGATCTGACGCAGCCCGCGCGCCTCGATGATGGCATCGGCATCCCCCTCTCCGGCCCACATCGCCTCGAACACGGTTTTACCGATCTTGCCCGAGATGGTTTGGTCGGCGATACGCGCCAGCAGGCCGCCAAACGCTTCGGCCCCGACCGGACAGGCGTCGATCCCCAGGCCGGCTTTGTTCAACGCGCCCATCAGCTCGCCCATGACCCAGTTCGCGGCCAGGCGGCCATCGCCGCAGACGCCCGCGACAATCTCGAAATACTCGGCCACCGCGCGCTGTCCGCAAACCGCCTTGGCATCCGCCGGCTTGAGCCCGAAATCCTGTTCAAAACGCGCCGCGCGCGCCTCGGGCAGCTCGGGCATCGCCGCGCCCACCCCGTCGATGAAGTCTTGGTCGAGCTCCAGCGGCAGCAGGTCGGGATCGGGGAAATAGCGGTAATCGTTGGCTTCCTCCTTGGAGCGCATCGAGCGGGTTTCATCCTTGTCGGCATCATACAGGCGGGTTTCCTGCACCACGCGGCCGCCGTTTTCCAGCAATTCGGCCTGGCGTTCCACCTCGAAATCGATCGCGCGCTCGAGAAAGCGGAAGGAGTTGATGTTCTTCAGCTCGGCGCGGGTGCCGAATTCTTCCTGACCGCGCGGCCGCAGCGAGACATTGGCGTCCACCCGGAACGAGCCTTCCTGCATGTTGCCGTCACAGATGCCGATGTATTGCACCAACTGGTGAATCTTGCGCGCGTAGGCGACCGCCTCGCGCGCGGAACGCATGTCCGGTTCGGAGACGATCTCAAGCAGTGGGGTGCCGGCGCGGTTCAGGTCGATGCCGGTCATGCCCTCGAAATCCTCGTGCAGGGATTTGCCGGCGTCCTCCTCCAGGTGGGCGCGGGTCACGCCAATGATCTTCTCCTTGCCCCCGACCTCGATGCGCAGCTCGCCGCGCCCGACGATCGGCAGCTCGAACTGCGAGATCTGGTACCCCTTCGGCAGGTCCGGGTAGAAGTAGTTCTTGCGCGCGAACACCGAGCGGCGGTTGATCTCGGCGCCGATCGCCAGGCCGAAGCGCACCGCCATGCGCACGGCCTCGGCATTGAGCACCGGCAATACGCCGGGCAGGCCGAGATCGACCGCGCAGGCCTGGGTGTTGGGCTCGGCGCCGAACGCAGTCGATGCGCCGGAGAAGATCTTGGAACGGGTGGCCAGCTGGGCGTGAATCTCGAGGCCGATGACGGTTTCCCATTGCATGCTGGATTCCTCAGGCGAAGGCCGCCGGCATGGCCTGGTGCCAGTCGGTGACCTGTTGCAGGCGGTGGGCGACATTGAGCAACCTCGCCTCGTCGAAATAGTTGCCGATCAGTTGCAGGCCGACCGGCTTGCCGTCGCTTGGCGCGACCGGGATCGACATCCCGGGCAGGCCAGCCATGTTGACGGCGATGGTGTAGATATCCGACAAATACATCGAGATCGGGTCATCGGCGCGCTCGCCGAGGCCAAAAGCAACGCCCGGCGAGGTCGGCCCGAGAATCACATCGACCTGCTCGAAGGCGACGCGGAAATCATCGGAGATGAGATGACGCAATTTCTGCGCCTTCAGATAGAAGGCGTCGTAATAACCGGCCGACAGCGCATAGGTGCCAATCAGGATGCGCCGCTTGACCTCGGCGCCAAAACCTTCTCCGCGCGAACGCTTGTAGAGATCTTCGAGATCCCGCGGCGATTCACAGCGATGACCGAAGCGCACGCCATCGAAGCGTGACAGATTGGACGAGCACTCGGCGGGCGCGACCACATAGTAGGATGGCACCGCCAGATGGGTGTTCGGCAGGCTGATCTCGATCATCTCGGCGCCGAGCTTGCGGTATTCAGCAATGGCGCTCTCGATCGAAGCGGCGACACCGGCCTCGAGGCCGTCGTCGAAGTATTCCTTCGGCAGGCCGATGCGC
>JALVEB010000096.1 GCA_027008705.1 Sedimenticola sp.
GGCGGCGGGAGAGGACCAACCGCTATGGTAGAATAGGCGACTGTCATCGATCAAAGTCATTACGGGGTCGCCATCGTGACGCATCTTCTGTTCCGTCGTCATTTCAGTCGCAACATACTGATTCGCCTGGTGTTGTTGGCGTTCGTCGCGACCGCCCTGGTGTACTGGCAGTCCGATTATCTGAACGAGGTCTATTTCCGCAATCAGCTGACCGGCGTCGGCTTGATCATCAATGGCGCGATCCTGGCGCTGTTTCTGCTCGGCATGATCAAGATCGTGCTGTCGCTGCTGCATTACCGGCGCGAGGAGCAGGCGCTGACTCGTTTTCTTCACAACCTCGACCACCATGGCGACCCCTTGAAGGATCTGCCCCGGGATGCGCTGATCGCACAGCGCTACCTGACGATGGAACAGATCAACCGCAGCAACACCCCGATCCATCACGGTGCGTTGGCTTCGACGCTGGTTGCGGCGGAATCGACCCGCACCAGCTTTCCGAAGTTCATCAACAACATTCTGATTCTGACCGGGGTCTTCGGCACCATCGTATCGCTGTCGATCGCGCTGATCGGCGCCTCCGACGTGCTCGAGAACGCCGTCGACGTCAGTGGCATGGGCATGGTCATCCATGGCATGTCGACCGCCTTGTCGACCACCATCACCGCCATCCTGTGCTACCTCTTCTTCGGCTACTTCTATCTCAAGCTCAGCGATGTTCAGACCAATGTGTTGAGCGGCATCGAGCAGGTTACCAGCAGTCACCTGATGCCACGCTTCCAGATCGAATCGGACAATATCCTGTATGAATTCAGCGGTTTGATCCGATCGATGCAGACCCTGGTCCAGCATATGGAGGTCGCGCAGAAGAACTTCCTCGGGGTAGAGAAGCGCCTGTTGGAAACCCTCATGAGCTATCGTGACAGCGCCGGCGGCTACCGCGACGAGCTGGGCGAGATCAAGAAGCTGTTGCGGCAGGGATTCCGCCTGCCGGAGCTGGAGAACGACTGACATGGATCAGGGCTTCGTCGATCTGCGCGGCGTCGCCGGGCGCGAGGGTTCGGACAACGAGAGCTTCTGGCCTTCGTTCACCGACATCATGACCGTGATCGTGATGATCTTTCTGATCGCGATGGTCGTGCTGTTGGTGCGCAACATGCACCTCGTCGACCAGTTGCGCTCTACGATGGAAGCCGAGCGCATGGCGGCGAAACTGGCGCGCGAAACCAGCGAGCAGAAGGAAAGCCTGGCGCTGAAACTGGTCGATGCCGAGAACAAACTCTCGGTATTGCGCATGGAACTGATGAAGAAAGACGAGCAGAACCAGCGGCAGGCCCAGACCCTGGAGAAGCAGCGCCGGACCATCGGCGAGATTCAGCGCGAGAAGCGCATGTTGCTGCTCGAAACCACCCAGCTCACCCAAACCCGTGACAGCCTCAGCAAGGAACTGCAACAGACCAGCGCCGATCTGGAGGCTGCCCGCCAGGCGCTGGTTGAAGCCCGCCAGGATGTCGACGTCAAGGCGCGCCAGCTCAATGCGATGACGCGCCGGCTCGACAGCATCCGCGCGGCCCTGGATGCGCGCGAGCGCGAGCTGGCCGAGCGCGAGGCCGAGCTGAGCGGCGCGCGTGAGGCCCTGAGCCAGTCCGATGCCACCATCAGCCAGCTGCGCGGGGATTACGGCAAGCTGAAACGCAAGTATGAAAAACTGGTGCGCCCGGCGCGTTCGCCGCTTGGCCGCTATGTCGTCGAGGTACGTTACCGGAAGGTCGACGGCAGGGAACGCATCGAGCTTCGTCCCAGCGCGGGTGGCAGATTCCAGCCGGTTGACCGGAACGAACTGGAGCGTCGCCTGACGCAGTTGAAGAAGACGCATCCGCGGGGGTTGTATATCAAGGTCATCATCCCGAAGGACAGCGGCCTTTCCTACAACGAGGCGCTGAAGTTCACAACCGGGCTGCATCGCGCCTACGACTACTACTTCCAGGACGATGGCGGACAGCGACAGCCCTGATGACGGCCTGCTGCGCTGCTTTCCGCCGTTACATGACCGCGACAGCCGCATCCTGATCCTGGGCTCGATGCCCGGTGCCGAGTCGCTGCGCCGCCAGCAATACTATGCCCACCCGCGCAATGCCTTCTGGCCGGTGATCGAAGCCTTGTTCGGCATTGACCACGCATTGCCCTATGGAGAACGCGCCCGGCGGTTGGTGCGACAGGGCGTCGCCTTGTGGGATGTGATGCGCGCCTGCCGGCGCCGCGGCAGTCTCGACAGCGCGATCGAACGTGAATCGATCGAGACCAACGATCTCGCCGCTTTCTTCCAGACCCATCCGGCGCTCGACGCGGTTTTCTTCAACGGAGGGACGGCGGAGCGAACCTTCCGTCGCGAGATCGTCGCGCGTTGGCCAGACGCCGACTGGCTGCCGACAACGCGCATCCGCCTTACCTCGACCAGTCCGGCGAATGCGCGCCCGAACCTTGCGGACAAGATCGCTCAGTGGCAGGTCCTCTTGTCTTATCTGTAAAGCCCTGTACTTGGCACATATTCGATTCCCTGGTTTTTGGAGACTGGCTGGATTGAGACAGACTCGTCTTCCGCAACGACGCCCACGGGTGCGAGGGGCGGTCGCGGTAGCCGAAAATTCATGAGCGACGAGTCTATATCTTTGGCAATGCGTCGGGAGGGCGCTCGTTCAGGCCTCGGCCGACAGGTAACAGATCCAACCGGCATCGGCATCGATGCGCGTGCGTGGCTGGAAATCGCCGTCGGGTTCGTCGTCGGCGTCGAAACCCTGTCCGTGCACGACGATATCATGGAAGCCGGCCTCGGCCAGCAGTTCGCGTAGTTCCGGCAGCGTCCACAAGCGCCAGTCATAATGGAATGCGCGTTCGATCCGCGAGCCGTCCGGAAAGGTGAAGTGGATATCGCATTGCAGGTCGCCATCGACCGGGTTATAGGCCGTCTGTTCCCAGATATAGGTGAATGGGCCGTTTTCGCCATCGATCTCGCGCTCCTCGACAATCTCGCGGAAGGCGTCGTAGCCGCCATAGGCGTCGAGTACGAACAGCCCACCGGGCTTCAGCCCGGCGCGCGCGCGTTCGAAATAGGCGCGCAGCGTGGCGCGCTCCTTGAACAGCCAATAGCTGAAATTCATTGCCAGCACGATCTCGGCCTGGGGCGGATCGGCCGTGAGCACGTCGGCATGCAGCAGGGTGACGCGCGCGCGGGTTTCCTCGGGCAGCGCCGCGAGGTGGCGGGCGCGGCCCCATGCCAGCACCTCGGGGTCCAGATCGATGCCGATCGCCTGGTTGCGCCTGTGCCGCTTGACCCATTCTGCGCAGACCAGGGCGCTGCCACAGAAATCCTCGCGCAGCAGCCGGGCGGGGCGATGGTGCCGTTGGCGCCAGAGGTGGTCGATGAAATCGATCTCGGCCTCGGCGCATTGCACCGATTGCTCATAGAGGGCGTGGCGGTCGGCTCGGGAAGCGGAAGTCGGCATCGCAAGGGCCTTGTGGTTGGCGGAAGCTGGAACCAATCGACCGGAATTTGATCCAGATTGGTGTACGCATTGGAAATTCCGTTATACTCATCGCCCATGAATTCTCGGATTTTCGAGGCCGTTTCTCGCGCCCGCGGGCCAGGCGCGGAAGCGAGTCATGGCCCATTCCATGGCGAGTTTCCGCAACGACGTCCACGGGTGCGAGAGACGCTCGCAGTGGCCGAAAATTCATGGACGATGAGTATATACTGAAGCATCGCCTTCCCGGGCGTATCCGGGAAGGCGGGAAGTTTCTTAAATGGAGCGTAATGGCAGACTCCCGTAGGGAGCCATGCCCCAATTATAAATTCCCATGGCCGCGTTTGGCCAGCAGACAATATGGAGAAGAACAATGTCCAAAGGGCAGAGCTTACAAGACCCTTTTCTGAACGCGTTGCGCAAGGAGCGCGTGCCGGTATCTATCTTTCTCGTGAATGGAATCAAGTTGCAGGGACAGATCGAATCCTTCGACCAGTTCGTCGTGTTGCTGAAGAACGCGGTGAGTCAGATGGTCTATAAGCATGCAATTTCCACTGTGGTTCCGGCGCGCAATGTGCGTATTCCGCATGGTGATGCGGCGGACGAGGATTGACCTTTCCATCACCGCGCGCCGTCCGGCGCGCGGTTTTTGGCCCGCCCGGCGTTCCCGTGGCTTGTTTTCCTGCTGAATTCCATTCCTGATGTTCGAGCGTCCCAAGGCCGGCGAGAATGCCTTGCTCGTCGCCATCCAGCCCGATGCGCCACCCGATGCCGAGGTCCT
This sequence comes from Sedimenticola sp., assembly GCA_027008705.1. GTDB lineage: Bacteria > Pseudomonadota > Gammaproteobacteria > Chromatiales > Chromatiaceae > JALSSX01. The sequence continues at coordinate 4,300 of JALVEB010000096.1, forward strand.
GAGCGAGTTTCGCGCATTGAGCGAATCCGCTGGCGCGAACATCGCGGGTCTGTTCAGTGGCGCGCGTCGTCAGCCCGACTCCCAACTCTATATCGGGCGTGGAAAGGCGGATGAGATCAAGGCCGCGATCGCCGATACCGGCGCCGAGCTGGTGATCTTCAACAACGCCTTGTCGCCGGCTCAGGAGCGCAATCTGGAGCGCCATTTCGAGTGTCGGGTGCTGGATCGCACCGGCCTGATTCTCGATATCTTCGCGCAGCGCGCGCGTTCGTTCGAAGGCAAACTGCAAGTCGAATTGGCGCAGCTCAAGCATCTGTCCACCCGTCTGATCCGCGGTTGGACTCACCTGGAACGCCAAAAGGGGGGGATCGGCCTGCGGGGTCCGGGCGAAACCCAGCTCGAAACCGACCGTCGTCTGATCAATACGCGTATCGCACGGATTCACCGGCGCCTCGAAAAGGTCGGCAGTCAGCGTGAGCAGGGGAGACGCTCGCGCGGCAAGGCCGATATCCCGACGGTATCGCTGGTGGGCTACACGAATGCCGGAAAATCGACCTTGTTCAACGCGATCACCGGCGCCGAGGTCTATGTGCGCGACCAATTGTTCGCCACCCTGGATCCTACCCTGCGGCGCCTGCCGCTGGGAAACGGCGCCGAGGCTCTGCTGGCCGATACCGTGGGCTTCGTCGCCGACCTGCCACACGAGCTCGTCGCGGCATTCCGCTCGACCTTGCAGGAAACCGTCTCCGCGCGCCTGTTATTGCATGTCATCGATGCGGCGGGCGCGAACCGGGACGCCTGCATCGCCGAGGTCGACCGTGTGATCGCGCAGATCGGCGCCGATCAGGTGCGTCAGATCCAGGTATACAATAAGATCGATCTGCTCGATGATCCCAGGCCTCGCATTGAACGCGATGCGCAAGGCGAAATCCGTCGGGTTTGGCTGTCGGCCCACAGCGGCGAAGGACTCGATCTACTGCTTCGCGCCATCGAAGAGCTGTGTTTCCCCGAGCAGTTGCGGCGGCGTTTCCAGGTGCCGCTGCGGGAGGGACGTCTGCGTGCCTTGCTCTATGCCAATGGCAAGGTACTTGCCGAACGTCGCCAGGGGGAGGATTGGCTGTTGGATGTCAGTCTGTCCCGCGCCAATCTGCAACGCCTGTTGAAACTGTATCCTGCATTGCACGGCCAGGCGCCATCGAAGCGGTTCAGGTGACGAACAAGCGGGGCGGTCGCAGTAGCCAATAATTCGTGGGCGACGAGTATAATTTCCACAGTAAGCATTCAGCGTGGCACGGAGATGCGGATCAGGCGCTCTTCTTGCCGATCAACTCGATCTGGTAGCCATCCGGATCCTCGAGGAAGGCGATGATCGTTGTACCGGCGTTCATCGGTCCGGCTTCCCGGATGATCTTGCCGCCGGCCTCCCGCATGCGCTCGCAGGCGGCATGCACGTCGTCGACCTCGATCGCGATATGGCCGAAACCGGTGCCGATGTCGTAGTGATCGACACCCCAGTTGTAGGTGAGTTCGAGGACCGTGTGATGGGCCTCGTCGCCGTAGCCGACGAAGGCGAGGGTGAAACGGCCGTCCGGGTAATCCTTGCGGCGTAGTTCGCGCATGCCCAACACTTGGGTGTAAAAAGCGATCGAGCGATCCAGGTCGCCGACGCGCAACATGGTGTGCAACAGTCTCATTCAGGGACTCCGTAGTAGTCTCGGTACCAGTCGACGAAACGCGCCACGCCCTCCTCGACCGGGGTGGTGGGACGATATCCGGTATCGCGCGCCAGATCCCCGATGTCGGCGTCGGTTTCGGCGACATCGCCGGGTTGCAATGGCAACAGGTTCTTTTTGGCCTCGATGCCGAGGCAATGCTCCAGCGTCTCGATGTAGTGCATCAGGCTGACGCGGCGATGGTTGCCGATGTTGTAGAGGCGGTAGGGGGCGTTGCTGCTGGCCGGGTCGGGCGCGGCGGGATCCCAGTCGGGATCCGGCGCGGCGGGTCGATCGAGGACGCGGATCACGCCTTCGACGATGTCGTCGATAAAGGTGAAATCCCGCCCGTGGTGGCCGTGGTTGTAGACGTCGATCGGTTCGCCGGCGAGGATCTTCCGGGTAAAGGTCGATAGCGCCATGTCCGGACGGGCCCAAGGGCCGTAGACGGTGAAGAAGCGCAGGCCGGTGACCGGCAATCGGTAGAGATGGGCATAGGCGTGCGCCATCAGTTCGTTGGCCTTCTTCGTCGCCGCGTAAAGGCTGATCGGGTGGTCGACGTTGTGATGCACCGAGAACGGCAGCCGGGTATTGGCGCCGTAGACCGAGCTGCTCGATGCGAATACCAAGTGTCCGACGCGGTGCTGGCGACAGCCCTCGAGCAGGTTGGCGAAGCCGACCAGGTTGCTGTCGACGTAGGCCGTCGGATTCTCGATCGAATAGCGCACGCCGGCCTGGGCGGCGAGGTTGACGACGGCTTCCGGCCGCCAGCGGGCAAAGACTTCATCGAGTCCGCGGCGATCTTCCAGCGAGGTCGTGACCGAAGCGAAGCCCGAATGAGCCTGACAGCGCGCGAGGCGGTCTTTTTTCAGCTGGACATCGTAGTAGTCGTCGAGGTGATCGAGACCGATCACCTCGTCGCCACGTTCGAGCAGACGCAATGACAACGCGCCGCCGATGAAGCCGGCGGCGCCGGTCACCAGGATGCGCATCGGATCAGCCCGCCGGCATGTGGAGGTATGTCACAGGCGGCCGTCCACCTGATCGGCCGGGAACAGGTACTTGACGTCGTAGATGACGTGCTTCTCCTTGCCCAGCGAGCGCACCCAGTCGAGTCCCCGCTCGGCGAACTGCTTGTGCGCGACGGCGACGATGACCGCGTCGTAGGCGCCGCTTTCGGGCGCGGCGATCGGCGTGATGCCGTATTCGTGCTCGGCTTCGGCGGGATCCACCCAGGGATCGTAGACCTCGACCCCGGCGCCGTAGCTCTTGAATTCATCGACGATGTCAGTTACCCGGGTGTTGCGGATGTCCGGGCAGTTCTCCTTGAAGGTCAGCCCAAGCACCAAGACTTTCGCACCGGCCACCGGGATACCCTTCTGGATCATCAGCTTGACCGCGCTGGTGACCACATGGGCGCCCATGCCGTCATTGATGCGTCGGCCCGCGAGGATGATCGCCGGGTGGTAGCCGATCGCCTGGGCCTTGTGAGTCAGGTAGTAGGGGTCGACGCCGATGCAGTGGCCACCGACCAGGCCGGGACGAAACGGCAGGAAGTTCCACTTGCTGCCGGCCGCGGCGAGCACCTCCTCGGTGTCGATGCCCAGCCGGTGAAAGATCAGCGCGAGCTCGTTGATCAATGCGATATTGACATCACGCTGGGTGTTCTCGATCACCTTGGCCGCCTCGGCGACCTTGATGCTGCTGGCCTTGTGGGTGCCGGCGACGATCACCTTGCGATACAGCTCATCGACGAAATCGGCCACCTCGGGCGTCGAGCCGGAGGTCACCTTCTTGATGTTGGTGACCCGGTGTTCCTTGTCGCCCGGATTGATGCGCTCGGGACTGTAGCCGACATAGAAGTCCTGGTTATAGCTCAGCCCGGAAAGCTCCTCGATGATCGGCACGCAGACCTCTTCGGTCGCGCCGGGGTAGACGGTGGATTCGAAGATCGCGATATCGCCTGGCGACATGATCTTGCCCAGCGTGCGGCTGGCCGATTCGAGCGGTCGCATGTCCGGTGTGTTGAACTCGTCGATCGGGGTCGGCACCGTGACGATGTAGACGTTGCACTCCTTCAGATCATCGGGATCGGCGGTAAACGACAGGCGCGTCGCCTCCTTCAGCAGCTCGGGCTCCACCTCGAGAGAGCTGTCCTTGCCGGCCCGCAGTTCCTCGATGCGCGCCAGGTTGATGTCCAACCCCACGGTATCGATCTGTTTCCCAAATTCCACCGCCAGCGGCAGGCCGACATAGCCCAGGCCGATGACGCCAATGCGTGTTGTATCAAGATTCATGCTGTTCCAGGATCATTTGTCATTTGAGCTGATGGTGAGCATGCCGGACCCGCATGATGGCGGGTCGCGCGGCATGCCGTGTTGACGGACCGCCGGTGGAAGCCACGCCGCCACCTTGCTTGTGTCTCGACTGTATCCCGAAGCGGGACCGGCGCGTAGTCTACCAGAAATTCAAGCTCGTATCTGGTGGTGCTTTTCGCCATGGCGGCAGCCGGCTCGGACGAATCGCCCGCCGATTCGGGTTCGCGATCCGGTATAATCAGCGCGAGACTCATCCATTCCGCATCTGCTCGTCGCCCATGAATCTTCGGGTTTTCGAGACCGTTCCTCGCGCCCGTGGGTCAGGCGCGGGAACGAGTCATGGCCCACTCCATGGCGAGTTTCCGCAACGACGCCCTCGGATGCGAGGAGCGGTCGCAGTGGCCGAAAATTCATGAGTGACGAGTATAATGCCGGCCGATGTCGGCACTTTCTGGTGGGGTGCCTTCGATGATCAAGTTGAGATTCTGATGTTCAAGATATTCGGCCACTATGTCTCCCGTTTGCATTTCGTGCTCGGGATCGTTGAATTCATCGCCTTCGTCCTCGCCGCGCATGCCGGTTTCTATACCCGCTTCAAACTCCTCGCCGAAGGTATCGATGAGATCGAAGCCCCCCTGCTGGCCTCTTCATTGATCTATGCGATCGCGATGACCTCCTCGATGGTCGCTTTGGGGCTGTATCAGCGCGGCAACATGAGCCATGCGGCCATGTTCGTTCGCGTGATCGTCGCGTTCGCGCTGGGAACGGGGGGGTTGAGCGTCGTCTTCTACCTCTTCCCCGATCTGTTCTTCGGCCGCGGCGTCTATGCTTTTGCGCTGTTCTATTCGCTTGTCCTGGTCGCGCTGACGAGAACCGTCTTCAATCGCTTCGCCCACGAGGATGTGCAGCGCCACCGTGTTCTCGTTCTCGGCAGCGGCAAGTCGGCCAGCTCGGTGTTGCACAATGAAGGGCAGGGGTTTGGCTACAAGGTCGTGCGCTTCATTCGCTTGTCACCCCGGGAACAAGAGGTCGACAACGACCGGGTGGGTGAGCTTTCCCGTCCGCTGCTGCGTTTCGTCGAGGAAAATGACATCGACGAAATCGTCATCGCCGCGGATGACCGGCGAGGTGGCCTGCCTCTCGATGACATCCTCGATTGCAAGATGAGCGGTATCCGGATCTTCGACCTGATCTCGTTCTTCGAGAAAGAAACCTCGAAGATCAACATTGATTTCCTCAATCCGGGATGGATCATTTTTTCCAATGGGTTTCAGATGAGTTTGTCGACGCGCTATGGCAAGCGCTTCTTCGATATTGTCGTCAGCCTGTCGTTGTTGCTTCTGGCTTCTCCGTTCATGCTGGCGGTAGCGATCGCCAGCATACTCGAGTCCAGGGGACGAGACCCGGTTTTCTATCACCAGGTGCGCGTGGGAAAAGACAACAAACCGTTTCGCGTGCACAAGTTTCGCAGCATGCGGGCGGACGCGGAAAGCGATGGCGTGGCGCGCTGGGCGACAAAGAACGACAACCGGGTGACCCGGCTTGGAAGATTCATCCGAAAAACCCGCCTGGACGAACTGCCTCAGTTGTGGAATGTGCTGGTCGGCGAGATGAGTATGGTGGGGCCACGGCCGGAGAGACCGGAATTCGTGGAAAAGCTGGCGGAAAATATTCCATTTTACAGTGAGCGTCATCGTGTCAAGCCGGGTGTGACCGGCTGGGCCCAGGTGCGCTATCAGTACGCGGAAACCGAGGAAGACACCAGGGAAAAGCTTCAGTACGACCTCTACTATGTGAAGAATGCGTCGTTGTTTCTCGATCTGATCGTATTGCTCGAAACCGTCGAAGTCGTTCTTTGGGGAAAGGGGGCGCAATAGCATCGTGACGATTATCGACGTCCCGCCGCCTGGTTCGTGCCGTCGCTGGCCGCGGCTATACTCGTCGCCCATGAATTTTCGGATTTTCGAGGCCGCTCCTCGCGCCCGTGGGCCAGGCGCGGACGCGAGTCATAGCCCATTCTATGGCGAGTTTCCGCAACAACGCCCACGGGTGCGAGGGGCGGTCGCAGTGGCCGAAAAGACATGGGCGACAAGTATATGATTCAGTTTGGTTTCTATGGCTATCTTGCCGCAGCCGTCGGTTACTTCGTGCTGCTGGCGCTGCTGCTGACCAACTGGCGCGGCCGCTTGCTGGGCGGCATCCTGCTCGTCGCCTGCGCCACGACGATGATCTGGGCCTCGGTACTGGCGGCCTACGCCTACGGCATGACTTTCCGCTCCTCGTTGTTCTGGGGCGTAGAGACCTTGCACAGCTTCGTGTGGCTCGCATTCCTGTCACGCCTGCTGAATCCGATGAGGGGGTTGCGGGAAGGCTTTCCCCGAATCCTTGCCGTCTCCTCTTCTCTGCTCACCATCCTGTTGTTGCTGCCACTGGATACCGACCGCTTGTTGCGCATGCTTGCGCCATCGTTGGCGGGCTATACCAATATCCGCTACTTTGGTTATCTCCTGCTCTCGCTGTTCGGCTTGATTCTGACCGAGCAGCTGTACCGTAATACGCGGGAAGACAACCGTTGGGGCATCAAGTATCTGATACTCGGTCTTGGAACGATCTTCGCATTCGATTTCTACCTGTATGCGGATGCCCTGCTGTTTCAGCGGATCGATTCGGGACTGTGGCAAGCGCGAGGGCCAATCGTATTGATGACGGCTCCGTTGATCGGAACCTCGGTGGCCCGCAATCCCGACTGGTCGATCGATGTCTTCATCTCCCGCAAGATGGCATTCCATACCGCGACGATCGTCGCCGCCGGCATCTATACCTTGCTGATGGGAATCGCCGGATACTATATTCAGCTCCATGGCGGTGAGTGGGGGGGGGTCCTCCAGACGATTTTTTTCGCCGGCGCCATCCTGATGTTGGTGGTCCTGACCAGTTCGGGCCATCTTCGGGCACGGGCGAAGGTCTTCCTCAATAAGCACTTCTTCAAACTGCGATACGATTATCGCGAGGAATGGCTCCGTCTGATCCGTACACTCTCTGGACAGCAGACCAATATTGCTCTGTTTCATCGCGTAATCAGCGCGTTGGCCTCCATTGTCGAAAGCCCGGGCGGCTATCTTTTCCTGCTGCGTCCCGGTGGCAGGGTAGAGATGGTCGATCGCTACAATGCCCCGGAGATTACGCTGCCTCACGATGTCGATTATTCCCAATTGGTGAAACTTCTTACCGACAAGGAATGGATCGTGGTGCTCGATCAGAGTCATACCGAAGAGACATCGATCGTCCCGGACGGGCTGAAGAACATCGACCGTGCCTGGTTGATCACTCCCTTGTTGCATGACGCTCAACTATCGGGCTTCGTGCTATTGCTTGCGCCCAAGGCGCCGATGCAACTCAACTGGGAGAATCTGGACCTGCTGAAGACATCCGGCCGTCAGGCCGCCAGTTACCTGAACCTCCACCAGGCCGCTGAAGCCTTGGCTGAAGCCAAGCAGTTCGAAGGCTTCAACCGACTGTCCGCGTTCGTGATCCACGATCTGAAGAACATCATCGCGCAGCTCTCGCTGCTCAGCCGCAACGCGGCCAGGCACAAATCCAATCCCGCCTTCGTGGACGATGCCATGGCGACCATCGAGAACGCCGTGGCGCGGATGAATCGCTTGCTCGCTCAACTCAACAGCAGTCGAGAAGAGTCAGCCGAAGACGGCCTGAACCTGGTGCGGGCCATCCGTGAGGCGGTGGAAGCGCAATCCGCGTATGAGCCCGTTCCTGAGTTCTCCAGCACGGAGTCCGTGCTGCTGGTTTCAG
>JALVEB010000097.1 GCA_027008705.1 Sedimenticola sp.
CTGCCCGTTCGCGGTGGTTGGCGAGGCCCTCGATGAACAAGTCATCCGCCTCGGTGACCGCTATTTCAAGAACACCCCGATCGAGATGCCGATCCCGCTGCTGTTTGGCAAGCCGCCACGCATGCACCGCGATGCCAGCCATATCACGCCCGCGCTGAAACCCATGCCGCTGGATGAGATCGATCCGCGCGAGGCGGCGATGCGCGTGCTGCGTTTGCCGACGGTGGCCGACAAGACCTTTCTCATCACCATTGGTGACCGCTCGATCACCGGGATGGTCGCGCGTGACCAGATGGTCGGCCCGTGGCAGGTGCCGGTGGCCGATGTTGCGGTCACTGTCGCCGATCTGTTCGGCCACGCGGGCGAGGCGATGGCCATCGGCGAGCGCGCGCCACTGGCGCTGATCGATGCCGCCGCCGCGGCGCGAATCGCCGTCGGCGAGGCGATCACCAACCTGGCGGCAGCCCCGCTTGCGCGTCTTGGCGATATCAAGCTGTCGGCCAACTGGATGGCCGCGGCCGGCCACCCGGGCGAGGATGCGCGTCTCTACGACGCGGTAGAGGCGATCGCGATGGATCTGTGTCCAAAGCTCGGCATCGCAATCCCGGTGGGCAAGGACTCGATGTCGATGAAAACCGTCTGGGAACAGGATGGCGAATCACGCCAGATGGCCGCGCCGTTGTCGTTGATCGTCAGCGCCTTTGCCCCGGTGGAAGACGCGCGTCGCGTTCTGACCCCGCAATTGCGCACCGATCGCGGCGACACCCGCCTGCTGCTGATCGATCTCGGCGCCGGACGCGACCGCCTCGGCGGCTCGGCGCTGGCCCAGGTCTACAAGCAGCTTGGTGACCAGGCGCCGGATGTGGACGACGCCGACCGCCTGCGCGGATTCTTCGACGCCCTGCAAGCCGCCAACCGCGCCGGCCTGCTGCTCGCCTACCATGATCGCAGCGACGGCGGCCTGTTTGCCTGCCTGGCCGAGATGGCCTTTGCCGGCCGCTGTGGGCTGGATATCGACCTGCCCGGCGGGCATGCGCTGTCGGCGCTGTTTGCCGAGGAACTTGGCGCCGTGGTGCAGGTTGCCGCCGCCGACGCCGAGCGCGTCATCGCGCAGTTTGAGAAAAACGGCCTGGAAGGATGGGTGCATGACATCGGCCAGCCGCGCAGCGACGGAATCTTCGTATTCCGTCAGCAGGGGCGCGAGGTGCTGCGTGGCGACCGCATCGGCTTTCAGCAGGCCTGGTCCGAAACCACCCGCGAGATGCAGACGCTGCGTGACAATCCCGAGTGCGCCGCCGAGGAATTCGCCCGCATCGCCGAGCCGGGCTCCGGTCCGCGCCTGACCCTGAGCTTTGATCCCGCCGAAGACATCGCCGCGCCGATGATCGCGCGCGGCGCGCGGCCGCGCCTCGCGGTGCTGCGCGAGCAAGGCGTCAATGGCCAGCTCGAGATGGCCGCCGCCTTCGATCGCGCCGGCTTCGATTGCATCGACGTGCATATGAGCGATCTCCTCGCCGGGCACGTGACGCTGGATGATTTTCGCGGCCTGGTCGCCTGCGGCGGCTTCTCCTATGGCGATGTGCTTGGCGCGGGCGAGGGCTGGGCCAAATCGATCCTCTTCAACGAGCGCGCGCGCGCGCAGTTCCAAGCCTTCTTCTCGCGGGCCGAAACCTTCGCGCTGGGGGTCTGCAACGGCTGCCAGATGCTTTCCAACCTTCACGAGCTGATTCCCGGCGCCGCGCACTGGCCGCGCTTCGTGCGCAACCGCTCGGAGCAGTTCGAGGCACGCTTCGTATTGACGCGCGTCGAAGAGAGCGCCTCGGTGATGTTGCGCGGCATGGCCGGCTCGGTGATGCCGATCGCGGTCGCCCACGGCGAAGGCCGCGCCGAGTTCGGCGACGAAGCCGCGCGCCAGGCCGCCGCGCCCCATGTCGCCATGCGTTATGTCGAGAACGACGGCGCGGTGGCCAGCCGCTACCCGGCCAACCCGAACGGCTCGCCGGATGGGATTGCCGGGCTGACCAGCGAGGATGGCCGGGTCACCATCATGATGCCCCACCCGGAACGGGTCACGCGCACGCTGTGCAACAGTTGGCATCCCGACGATTGGGGTGAGGATGGCCCGTGGCTGCGGCTGTTCCGCAATGCGCGTGCATGGGTGGGTTGAGCGGTCTTTCGCTTCTCCCCGTCGCCCATGGGCCGGCATGCATTGAAAGCGCCTCGTCTTCTGCTCGATTTCATCATCCGTGAATGGCTGTTGATCGCCGCCGTGGTCGGCCTCGTGGCCACTTCCATTCAGCTCGGCCGAGCGCCGCGTTACACCATAGACGAGATCACCCCGATCTTTCTGCTGTCGGCGCTGTTCATTGCGGTGAAAGGGATAGAAAACAGCAGGTTGTTGGTCCGCTTGGGGCAGCGTCTGGAAAGAGGTGGTTTTCTGCCGGTGAAACTGGTCGTCATCACCTTCGCGCTGTCGATGGTCGTGACCATCGATGTCAGTCTGGTAACGATGATCCCACTGGTCTTGTCGTTGAACCTTCGTCAGCGGGACCATCTTGTGATCCTGGTGGCGCTGACCGCGCATGTGGGAGCCGCGTTGACGCCGTTCGGCACGCCGCAGAACCTGTTCATCTTCTCTTTCTACCGGATCGACCCGTTGGGCTTCATCCTGGAGATCGCGCCGTTCTCCTTCGGCATGCTTCTGGTCTTCCTGCTGACCGCCCTGTTCATCCGCACCACCCGGGTCGCGGAAACGACCGAGGACGGCGTCGCCGTCGATGTCCGTCGCGCGAGCCTTCATGGGTTGTCGCTGCTGCTGGCCGTGCTCTGTGTGCTTCGCGTGCTGCCTCCGGGGTTCGCCCTGCCGGCGATCCTCTGCCCGCTGCTGTTCGATCGCGACAGCCTGCGCGTCGACTACGCCCTGCTGGCGACCTTCCTGTGCTTCATCGGCCTGGCCGGCAACATCGGCGAACTCATCAGCGCCGGGCTCCGGCACCCGCATCATGTGTTCCTGCTGTCGGCGGTGCTCAGCCAGTTCATCAGCAACGTGCCGAGCACGCTGCTGCTGACCCCCTTCACCGGGGAATGGAAGGCACTGCTGTGGGGCGCCAACGTGGGTGGTTTCGGCAGCCTGGTCGCCGCGATGGCCAACCTGATCACCTACAAGCTGTATGCCGCGCATCGCAATGGCAATCATGCCGCGGCCTTCATGCTGAAGTTCATCCTCGCCGGCTACATCGCCTTCTTACTTGGCCTTGGGCTGTTTTTTGGCCTGAAGTCGATAAGCTCTTAGCCCGGAAATTTCATGAGTCCAGGTGATGTTCGCGCAGGGCGACGAGTATACAATCCATGACGCAGGTATCGTTCGGGGCTTTCGCGGCATGCGTTTTGCCGCTATCCATAAGCACGCTATCCATGAGCAGGAGAGAATTATGCAT
>JALVEB010000098.1 GCA_027008705.1 Sedimenticola sp.
GGCTGGCCTGGGTGTTGCGCAGGCCGACATAACCCATGCGAGCGTCCATGTCCGGCAACCAGAAGGTCGCGTCCTGGGTGATGGCGCCGTTGTCGTCGTTGGTCTGCTCGCTTTGGCAATAGATGTCGCGCCGCCCGCGGGCGTCGACCGCCACCCCGATGCCATCGATCAATTGCACGACGAAGCCGTTTTCATCGTCGCCGATGAGATACTCCGTGTCGCTTACCCCATCTCCATCGATGTCGCGATCGATGCGTCGCCAGTCCATCAGTTCGCCGCTGTAATCGCCGGTCTGATTGCGGGTGTCGAGGTAGCGGGTGCCGACACCGATACCGACGCCATTGGCATCGCGCACGAAAAAGGCCGCGCGGCGTTCCTTTCCCGGGGTGCGCAGGCTGGCCACATAGACATCCGGGTTGGGGCCGGTCTGGATGGCCAGATCGTAGCCGGACAGCAATTCCGCGCCGCCGGTCAGGATATGGCGGCCGAGGTGGTCGGTTCTTCCGGTGTCGATCAGGTCGATCGCGGTTGGCGTGGCGGTGGCTGGAAGGGCGATGGACAGGGCCAGCGCGGAAAGCGCGTGGCGCAAAGCGGTTGACTTCAAGATGGTCTCCATGAAAGGGCACAGGGATGACTGACGTATCGCGCTAGCGGCAGGGAAGCCGGATGATTGATTCCGCAGGCGCGGTATTTGTTGTGGCAGGCTGCTTTACCATGCGATAGCGAAGCTCGATCTTATCGTCTCCGCCGCGTCGAATCCAGCGCTGGCGTGGCAAAGCGAGACGAAATCCGGGAAATCCTCCCGGATTTCCCATGGATCAGGGATTGCCCGGTACCGCGACCCAGAACGGGAACTTGCCGACCCCGATACGCTTCACCACTCGCAGTGTGCTCGCGTCGATGACGACGACCTGGTCGTCCTTGGTCAAGGTGACATAGATCCAGCGGCTGTCGCTGCTGGCGCGCACACCATGCGGACCCTTGCCGACCTTGATGTCGCGTGTCTCCAGGGTTTGCGTATCGATCACCGTGACGATGTCGTCGCCGATCGCGGCGGTCACCGCATGGCGCCCGTCCGGCAGCACGTCGATGCCGCCATGGCCGTTACCGACGGTGATGACCTTGCGTACCTCGCCCGAGGCGATGTCGAGTACCGCGACATGGTGAACGAAATCCCGCACGAAGGCGGTTTTCTCATCCTGGGACAGATCCAGATTGTGCGGCCCGGTGATGCCGGGTATCGGGATCACGCGGACCATCTTGCGCGTCGTGGTATCGACCACCGCCAGGCCGGCGCCGCCTTGCAGGGTGACGTAGGCCAGCTTGCCGTCACGCGTGAAACGGGCGTTATGCGGACCGGCTCCGACCTCGATGGTATCGATCACCTTCAAGCTGGCGAGATCGATGACACTGAGGTTGCCGGAACCCTGATTGCTGACCCAGGCGAAACGTCCGTCCGGGCTCACCTTGACCCCTTTCGGCGCCTTGCCGACAGGTATGACCGCGAGCTGCCCGCCACTGGCGATGTCGAACACATACACTGTATTGCTCGATGGGCTGGTGGCGAGCAGCTTGCTGCCGTCCGGCGTCACTGCGTCGTACAGCATGTTCGGCCCGCCCCGCCAGACCGTTTCGTCGGGGAAGGTCTCGACCGTGCCGCTTTTCTTCATCGTGATGAAGGTGGCATGCGGAAACTCCCGGGCCGTTGGCTTGGCGCTCGCCGCGGGCGCGGCCTTGGCGACTTTCGCGGGCGAGCGTTCCAACGACGCGAAATAGACCGCCAGATTGGCGATATCCTCGTCGCTCAATGCGGAGGCCATCGCTTTCATGGTGGGTTCGACGCGCGAGCCATCCCGAAAGGCGTGCAATTGCTTGCTCAGATAGTCGGCTTTCTGCCCGGCCAGGTTCGGAAATTCGGCGCTGATGCCGATGCCGTTCGCACCGTGACATCCAGCGCACATCGGCGCCTTCGCCCTACCTGCGGCAAGATCGCCGTTCACGGCGGCGAAGCCGGGTGCGGCCGCCAGAGAGAGCAGCAACGCGCTACTTAGCAGAGATCGATTCATGAGGGTTTTTCCTGTTTGGTGAACATTCTCGTTGCCCATGAATTTTCGGCCACTGCGACCGTGCCTCGCACCCGTGGGCATTGTTGCGGAAACTCGCCACAGAATAGATTATGGCTCGTTTCCATGCTTGGCCCATGGGCGCGAGAAACGGTCTCGAAAATCTGAAAATTCATGGGTGATGAGTATAAACATGATGCCTAAGCGCGATTGCCTTGCTCAGGCAGCGCCGCTGACCGGGATGTCGCGCTGGTACTGCCGCATCACCAGGTTGGCGATCAGGGCGCTCCAGCCGGTCTGGTGGGCGGCGCCCAGCCCCTGGCCGGTTTCGGCGTGGAAGTACTCGTGGAAATTGTACAGCGGTGGATCGTCGCCGTAGGGCGGAGCGTCTTGCGGCATCGCCGGGATGCGTCCCTGTTCATCGCGTCGGTAGAGGCCGACCAGGCGGTCGGCGATCAGGGTTGCGATCTGACGCAGGTTCAGCGCCTGACCGTCGAGTTGCGGCACCGGCGCGCTGAAGTTGTCGCCGAGGAACTGGTGGTATTTCTCCAGCGCCTGGATCAACAGATAGTTGGTCGGGATCCAGATCGGTCCGCGCCAGTTGGAGTTGCCGCCGAACAGCCCGGAGTTGGATTCGCCAGGCAGGTATTCGATGGTGGCCTCGCCGATGCCGGGCAGGTAGCCCAGATCGCGCTGGTGACGGTGGATCCGGCTCAGGCTGCGGATGCCGAAGGGCGAGCAGAACTGTTCCTCATCGAGCAGGCGTTCGAGGATGCGCGGGAGCTGGGAATGATCGACCAGCGCGAGCAGGTGCTCGCCGCGCGCGTTCTCCCATTCGGGACAGGCGCAGATGTAGTTGCCGCGAAACAGGCCGCCCTTGTGCTCTCGCAGCAAGGCGCGGAAGCGGGGCGCGCTGGCGAGCAGGCGCGGTTCGATGACCTCGCAGGCGAACAGCGGGATCAGCCCGACCCAGGAATAGACGTCGATGTGATGGCTTTCGCCATGCGGCGTGATCAACAGGTCCTTGAAGAAACCGTCCTCGAAGTCCCACAGGGAGGCGCTGCCATCGTCGCCGCCGGCAATGGTGTTGGCGATCGCGAGAAACTGCTGGTAACACTGGATCGCGATGTCTTCGTATTCCGGTCGCTCGCGGTTGATCTCCAGCGCCATGATGACCAGGTTGGCCGAGAACATCGCCATCCAGCCGGTGGCGTCGGCCTGTTTGAGCTGGTAGCCCGGCGGCAGCTCGCGCGAGCGGTTGTAGACCGAGATGTTGTCGAGGCCGAGAAAGCCGCCTTCGAAGAGATTGTTGCCGGAACGGTCCTTGCGGTTGATCCACCAGGAGAAATTCAGCAGCAGCTTGTGGAATACGCGCTGGAGAAAGCCGGTGTCGCCGCGACCGCGTTGGACGCGCTCGGCGCGGAAGGTCTTCAGCGCGCCCCAGGCGTGGACCGGCGGGTTGGTGTCGCCGAAGGCCCATTCGTAGGCCGGCAGTTGGCCGTTGGGATGCAGGTAGCGCTCGCTGACCAGGGTCTCGATCTGGGCCTTGGCGAAGTCGATGTCGATATGCGCCAGCGTGGCGGTTTGCAAAGCCAGATCCCAGGCCGCGAACCAGGGGTATTCCCAGGCGTCCGGCATCGACAGGATGTCGCGCGCGCGCAGGTGTCGCCATTGCGCGTTGCGCCCGAAGCGACGCTCCGGCGGGGGCGGGTGGCAGTCTCCGCGCAACCAGCGGTCGACATCGTAGTGGTAGAATTGCTTGGTCCAGATCATGCCGGCAAAGGCCTGACGCAGGATGGCACGGTCCTCGGCGCCGGCGTTCGGCAGGTAGCTGTCATAGAGACGGTCGGCCGCGGCGCGGCGTCGCGCGAACAGGGCATCATGGTCGGCAAAGGGTCGCTCCAAGGATGGTTCGCTCAATACCAGATCGGCCCGCACGCATTCTCCGGGCGCCGCGGCCAGGCGGTGGCAGGCGGCAAAACGGCTGCCGCGGCGCGCCGGATTGACCGCGTCGCGCTGCTGTTTGACGAGGTAGCGGTGGAAGGCGTCCTTGACCCACGGCGAGGGGTTGGGCGTGCCCCACAAGGCTTCGGCATTGGATTCGTTCTCGGTGAACAGCAGCTCGGCCTCGCCGCGTCCATAGAGTCGCATCGCCGGCAGCGCGCGGTGGTGGATGTCGAGTCGCCAGGTATCGCAGGGCGCCTCGGGGGATTGTTCGATCACCGGGCGTTCCACGCCATCGTCCCATGACCAGTCGTTGCGGAACCACAGTTGCGGCAGCAACCACAGCTTGGCCGGCCGACTGCCGCGATTGCGCGCGCGCACGCGCATGTGGATCTCATTCGGGGCGCGCTTTGCGTACTCGATGCGCAGATCCCAATAACCGGGATGGGAAAAGACCCCGGTATCGGTCAGCTGGTAGGGGGGATCGTGGCGCGTGCGGCGCGCGTTCTCGTCGATCAGTCGTTGATAGGGGAAGGCGGCCTGGGGGTAGCGATACTGGTAGCACAGATAATCATGGCGTGGGGTGGCGTCGACATGGAAGTAGACCTCTTTGACGTCTTCGCCGTGGTTGCCCTGGTTGCCGGTGAGACCGAACAGGCGCTCCTTCAGGATCGGATCGCGGCCATTCCACAACGCCAGCGCCAGGCACAGGTACTGATTGCGGTCGCACAGGCCGGCGATGCCGTCCTCGCTCCAGCGATAGGCGCGCAGGTGGGCGTGTTCGTGCGGGAAGTATTCCCATGCGGTGCCCGCGACGCTGTAATCCTCGCGCACCGTGCCCCAGGCGCGCTCGGCGAGGTAGGGGCCCCAATGGGCCCAATGGTCGTGCTCATCGTTCATGTCGGGTCCGTGGCTGATGCAGTGGGCGACGAGTATAGACCGGGCCACTGGCGGCGGTCTTTCCCCGACGCCGCGGGAGGCGCCATCCGCATCGCGGTGGAATGGCGGGCTCCCCGTTGGCGCGACGCGCCTGCTATAGTCTCCGCCAGTCGATACAGGAGTAGGCGATGGAAACATTGAACGCTTGGCTCGGACAGCTCAATGGCCTGGTTTGGGGGCCGCCGATGCTGGTGTTGATCCTCGGCACCGGGGCTTTCCTGATGCTCGGTCTGCGCCTCATGCCGCTGCGTCGTCTCGGCGATGGTTTCCGCGTGCTGTGGCGTGGGCGGCAGGCCAGCGGTCAGGGCGATATCACGCCGTTCAACGCGCTGATGACCTCGTTGTCGGCGACCATCGGTACCGGGAATATCGCCGGAGTGGCCACCGCGATCGCGCTCGGTGGCCCCGGCGCGCTGTTCTGGATGTGGTGTACCGCCCTGGTCGGCATGGCGACGAAGTACGCCGAGGCGGTGCTGGCGGTCGAATACCGTGAAGTCGACGCGCTCGGCAACCATGTCGGCGGGCCGATGTATTACATCAAGAACGGCTTGGGGAAGCGCTGGCGCTGGCTCGGCGCCCTGTTCGCGGTGTTCGGCGCGATCGCTGGTTTCGGCATCGGCAACGGCGTGCAGGCCAACTCGGTGGCGGATGTGCTGAACCGGGCGCTGGATGTGCCCGAGTCGATGACCGGCGTCATCATGGCGGTACTCGCCGGCTTGGTGCTGGTCGGCGGTATCCGGCGCATCGCCCGTGTCGCCGGCGCATTGGTGCCGTTGATGGCGCTGGCCTATGTGGGTGGCGGCCTGCTGGTGTTGGCGCTGCATGCCGGCGAGATCCCGGCGGCACTGTCGCTGGTGTTCGAACACGCGTTCACGCCGATCGCGGCGAGCGGTGGATTCGCCGGCGCGGCGGTGTGGGCGGCGGTGCGTTTCGGTGTCGCGCGGGGCATCTTCTCGAACGAGGCCGGTCTCGGCAGCGCGCCGATCGCGCATGCCGCGGCGGCCACCCGGGATCCGATCCGGCAGGGCATGGTGGCGATGCTCGGCACCTTCATCGATACCCTGGTGATCTGCACGATTACCGGACTGGTGATCGTGGTCTCCGGCGCCTGGACCCGGGGTGAAAGTGGCGCGGCCTTGTCGTCGACCGCCTTCGAGCAGGCGCTGCCGGGGGTCGGCGGCTGGATCGTGACCTTCGGGCTCGCGATCTTCGCCTTTACCACCTTGCTTGGCTGGAGCGTCTATGGCGAGCGTTGCGTCGAATACCTGTTCGGTGAGCGCTCGATCCTGCCTTTTCGCCTGCTGTGGGTGGTCGCGGTGCCGGTCGGCGCGGTGATGAAGCTGGATTTCATCTGGCTGCTGGCGGATACCATGAACGCGCTGATGGCGATTCCGAATCTGGTGGCGCTGTTGTTGCTCAGCCCGGTGGTGTTCCGGCTGACGCGGGCGTATTTTCACGCGGATCGGGGCTTGTGAACCATCGAGCGCGCGGTGAGGGTATCGGCCGCGCGGGACGTGCGCCGACAAATGAGCGAGGCCGCCCATGCCGGTCACCCGTGGGTGCGAGGGGCGGTCGCTGAGCCGGGGCGATTCCGGCAGGCGGGGCAATCCGGGTCTCGTTGCAGTTCGATGATTTGGGTGTGCATGCGGTAGGCGTCCACCAGCAGCACGCGCCCGATCAGGGTGTCTCCGATCGAACAGATCGCTTTGATCGCTTCCACCGCTTGCAGACTGCCGATTACGCCGGTGACCGGGCCGATCACGCCATTGTCGGCGCAGCTCTCGCTGACGCTGCCGAGGGCGCCGTAGAGGCATTCATAGCAGGGGCTTTCGGCGCGGCGTGGGTCGAACAGGCTGATCTGTCCCTCCCAGCGGATCGCGGCGCCGGAGACCAGGGGTCTGCCTTGCTCGAGGCAGGCGCGGTTGATGGCCTTGCGCGAGGCGAGGCTGTCGCTGCAGTCGAGTACCAGATCGACCGCGGCGACGGCGCGCCGGAGGGCGTCACCGGCGAGTCGGGCGGCATGGACGCGGAGCTGGAGCCCGGGGTTTTGCGCGCGCAGGCGTTTCCGCGCCGAGTCCACCTTGCGCTGGCCGAGCGCGCCCTGTTCATGAAGGATCTGGCGCGGCAGGTTGGAAAGCTCGACCCGATCGGCATCGGCGAGGTCGATCGCGCCGATGCCGCTGCCGGCGAGGTAGAGCGCGGCCGGCGAGCCAAGGCCGCCGAGGCCGATGATCAGGACGCGGGCGTCGGAGAGGCGCTGCTGGCCGGCGAGATCCAGCTCCGGCAGCAGGATCTGACGGCTGTAGCGCAGCAGTGCCTGATCGTCCAGCGGCATCAGCCGCCTCCGCGCTGGAAGGCGCGCTCGAAGCGGCGCAGAAAGCCGGCGCGTTCGTCCGCGTTCAGATTATGGAAACGGAATTCGACCGGCAGCAAGGGCAGGCACAGGGCGCCGAGGCGTCGCGGGCGCGCCTCGCCGAAACATATTTCGACCTCGCCCGGCGGCCATGGCAGGCACAGTCGCCGGCCGTCGTCATCGAGCTGGAAATCCGCCGACAGCCTGCCCAGGTCGCGCAGGAACTCGCTGAGCGTCAAACCGAATTCCTTGCGCATCAGCCCCCCGCGACCGGCGGCCAGATCGCCAGGGTGTCGCCGTCGCGCAACGGCTCGATCGGGCGTTGCGCCGGCGGCATGAAGACGCCGTTGCGCACCACCATGAAGGCCTCCTCGTGGTCGATGCCGTAGCGGTCGAGGAGGTCGAACAGGGTACTGCCGTCGGCGGCCTCGATCGTGATGGCATTGCGTCGCGCCCCGGGCGGCAGGTGGCGACCGAGGGTCGCGAACAGTTTCAGTTTGATCTTCATCCGCTGGGCGCGGCGGCCAGCGAGCGGGCCAGCCAGGCTTCCATCAGGCGCGTCGGCTCGCGCAGCAGGCGGGTTTTCCATTCGCCGAGCGCCACCCGCCCCTGGATCAGGCCACGCGCCACGCCGATGTGGTCGCTGTGACCGAGGCTGCTGGCGCCGGTCAGGTGATCGCCGTCGAATTGCAGGTTCAGGTAGCGCCAGCCGGCTTCGTCGAGGAGTTCCACCTGTTCGCCGTCGGGCGCGCCCCGCCAGTTGCCGAACGAGGTCGAGATCAGACCGAGGGTGTCGAGCACGTTCATGTTGAGGCTGCCTGCGTGACACAGCGCGCCGTCGCGCGTCATATTGGTGGCGGCGATGCGACCGTGTTCGACGGCGGTCGGCTGGATGGCCTGTACCTGAAAGCCACCGCTGCTGAAATCCGGTCCCTGGGCGACATCGCCGGCGGCGAAGATATTGTCGATGTTGGTGCGCAGGTGGCGGTCGACGACGATGCCCTGGTCCAGCCCGATGCCGGAATCGCGCAGAAACCCGATGTTCGGGCTTACGCCGGCGGCCGGGATCACGAGGCGGGCTTCGAGCGGCTCGCCATGGTCGAGGCAGACGCGCAGGCCGTCGCCGTTCGGTTCGATCAGCTCGACCGCGTGGCCGGTCAGCACGCGCGCGCCCTTGGCCTCCACCCAGCGTTTCAGCATCGATGCGGCGGTGGGGTTCATCATGCGCGGAACCATGTGCGGCTCGCGCTCGACAATGGTGACGCGCGCGCCGCGCCGGAGCAGCGCCTCGAGCAGGATGCAGGCGATGAAGCCGGCGCCCATCAGCACTACCGGAAGATCGGGTTGCAGCCGTCGGGCGATGGCGCGCGCCTGTTCCAGTGTCCAGCACGGCAGTACGCCGGGCAGTTCGACGCCGGCGACCGGTGGCTGACGTGGCGAGGCGCCGGTGGCGAGCAGCAGGCGGTCGTAATCGAGACGGCTGCCGTCGTTCAGATGGATGCGGTTGTGGGTGCTGTCGATCCGTTCGACGAGACCATGGCGGACATCGATGCGGTGTCGTTGGAAATGCTCGGGCGAGGGTCGCAGCCAGGTGCCGGCTTCATCGATGTGCCGGCTCAGCAGGTAGGGGATGGCCATGCGCGAGTATGGCGGTTCGGCTTCGCCGGACAGCAACAGGATGCCGGCGTCCGGGTCGAGCCGGCGCAAGGTCTCGGCGGCATGGACGCCGGCCGGGCCGGCACCGACGATGAGATGCTGCATGCGAAGGGCTCCTGTCGGGATGGAAAGAGACGGGCGCGGTTTCAGCTCAGGCCGAGGCGGGCCCGGGTCTCGGCCCGGGGCACGCCGTCGGCGCTCCAGCCGCGCAGCTCGTAGTACTCCGGCAGCATCTTGTCGAGACCGTTGACCAGACCCTTGGCCGGCCCGGTCTTCGCTGCCTCCTTGATCAGGCGTTCCGGCAGGCGGTCCTCGTCGCCGCCGATGCCGGCGCGCAGGTTGAAGTCGCGTTCCATGTTCCAGATGCGCTCGCCGACGGTGAGCAGCTTGTCGACATCCCAGTCTCCCTCGCAGGCGGCGTCGATCTGTGGCGCGATATCCTCCAGCGTCCAGGCGAAGGTGGTGAACACGCACAGGCCCGACGAATCGACCGCGGCGGTGGCGTCCTGGAAGGCCTTGACCAGCGCCGGCTTGCCGTCGGTGGTCAGAGGGTCGGTCTTCTCCGGGATGCCGAGCACCTCGGAGGCGACGGTATAGGAGCGCAGGTGGCAGGCGCCGCGGTTGGAGGTGGCGTAGGTCAGGCCCATGCCCTGGATACCGCGCGGATCGTAGGCCGGGAATTCCTGTCCCTTGACGGTCATCGACAGCTCGGGATGGCCGTATTTCTCGCACAGACGCTTCGAACCCAGTGCCAGATCGAGACCGAAGCCCTCGCCGCGGGCGACCCACTCGGCGCCCTTGACCAGCGCCTCGGCCGAGCCGAAGCGGAACTCGATGCCGCCGGTCCGTTCCGGCGCCAGCGCGCCGCATGCGGTCAGCTCCATGGCCGCGGCGATGGTCGCCCCGAGGCTGATCGGGTCCATGCCGTCTTCGTTGCAGAGGAAGTTGGCATAGGTCAGGGCGTCGAGGTCATCGACTCCGGTATCCGCTCCCAGCGCCCAGGCCGCCTCGTACTCCAGGCCGCCCGAGGCGCCCCAGTACTCGGGCTTGTGGGAGACCGTGAAATGCCCCTTGTCGATGGTCGAGATGCGCCCGCAGGCGATGGTGCAGCCAAAGCAGCCGGCGTTGCGCACCAGGTTCGGCTTGCCGTCGTTCGGACGGGGCTCGTGCATCGCTTCGCCGGAGATATCATGGGCGCCGTCGAACTGGACCTCGCGGGCGTTGTCGGTGGGCAATGCGCCGAGCTCGTTGATCACGTTCATCAGCACCTGGGTGCCGTAGGTCGGCAGGCCCTGGCCGGTGACGGCGTTGTTGGCGAGCACCCGCTTGGCGGCGTCGACCGCTTCGATGAAGCGCTTCGGGTCCTTCAGGTTGCCGACGCCGAGGGTGCCGCGCACAGCGACCGCCTTCAGGTTTTTCGACGCCATCACGGCGCCGACCCCGGAGCGCCCGGCGGCGCGGTGCAGATCGTTGATGATGGCGGCGTAGAGGCAGCCCTTCTCGGCCGGGCGACCCACCGCGGCGATGCGCAACAGCGGATCCTGGTGGCGGTTGTGCAGCCATTCATCAGTGCGCCAGACGCTGGTGCCCCAGATCTCGTCGGCGGGCAGCAGTTCGGCGTGCTCGTTTTCTATATACAGGTACACCGGTTCGGGCGAGCGGCCCTCGACGATGATCATGTCCCAGCCGGCGTTTTTCAGCTCGTTACCCATGAAGCCGCCGGAGTTCGAGCAGGCCACGCAGCCGGTCAGCGGTCCCTTGGTGACCACCGAGTAGCGCCCGCCGGTGGAGGCCATCGTGCCGGTCAATGGGCCGGTGGCGAGGATCAGCTTGTTGTCGGGACCGAGTGGATCGCAGTCCGGGGCGATCTCCTCGACCAGGTATTTGGTTGCGAGACCGCGCTGGCCGAGGTATTGGTCGGCCCATTCGCGGTTCAGTTCCTCGGCGACGAGTGTGCCCTCGCTCAGGTTCACGCGCAGTATCTTTCCAGTCCAGGCCATGTCGTTCTCCTCAGGCGGTCGCTTCGGCGGCGGTAATGGAACGCGCCGCCCAGCGGCGCATCTTCTCGTAACCGGTCTGATCGGCATCGGTGTAACGGATCGCGGTGGTCGGGCAGGCGCGTGCGCAGGCGGGGTCGCCGCCGCACAGGTCGCACTTGATGACCTTGCCGCTGGCCTGACTGTAGTTGATGGTGCCGAACGGACAGGCGATGGTGCATACCTTGCAACCGACGCAACGCTCGTCGACGACCCGTTTCACACCCAACGTCCGGTCGTCGACGATGGCTTCGACCGGGCAGGCTTGCAGGCACCAGGCATCAGCGCACTGGGTGCAGGCATAGGGCACGAAGCAGCCTTCATGGTGGAAGGTGAAGACCCGAATCCGCGAACGGGATGGGTTGAAGCGGCCTTCGTGTTCGAACGAGCAGGCCATCTCGCATTGCAGACAGCCGGTACATTTGTCGGGATCGATCAACAGCGCCTTTTGCATGCGCGGACCTCCAATGGGGTTGTTTTTGCCTGTGGGACAGTGCCAAAGCATAGTCCATGGCGGGGAATTGTCCATCGTCGCGCGGCGGCGATAGAATGGCGCCGTCTGGAACCCCGGGAGACCGATTGCGATGATCCGAATGCTGTTCGCGTTGGTGCTGTCGGCGCTGGCCGCCGCGCCGCGTGCCGAGAACGCTGTCGTGCGTCTTGCCACGACCACCAGTACCGACAACTCAGGGCTGTTGCGCGCGCTGCTGCCGCGTTTCGAGCGCGCCAGCGGTTATCGCGTGCAGGTGATCGCGGTCGGCACCGGCAAGGCGCTGCGGATGGGCGCGGCGGGCGATGTCGATGTGGTGTTGGTGCATGCGCGCGCGGCCGAGGAGGCGTTTGTCGCCAGCGGCGCCGGCGAGCGCCGCTATCCGGTGATGCACAACGATTTCGTGCTCGTCGGCCCGCGTGACGATCCGGCCGGCGTGCGCGCCGCCGGCGATATCGGCGAGGCGCTGCGCCGCATCGCCGCGACGCGCGCGCCGTTCGTCTCGCGCGGCGACGATTCCGGCACCCACAAGAAGGAACGCGTGTTGTGGCGCCGCGCCGGGATCACGCCGCGTGGGCGCTGGTACCGCGAGGCCGGGCAGGGCATGGGGCGGGTGCTGCAGATCGCCGGTGAGCTCGGCGCCTACACGCTGAGCGATCGCGGCACCTGGCTTGCGATGCGCGACAAACTGCCGTCGGCCTTGCTGTTCAGCGGCGGCGCGGCGCTGCGCAATCCCTATGGCATCATCCCGGTCAGCGCGAAGCGCTACCCTGATGTCAATCACGCTGGAGCGATGGCGTTGGTCGAATGGCTCACTTCGCCGGCCGGACAGCAGGCGATCGATGCCTTCCGCGTCGCCGGCGAGCGCTTGTTCATTCCCGATGCCACGCGCACTACCGCCCGTCATGCAGTCGCTGGGTGAGGCCATCGCCAACGCGCTCGGGTTGCTGCTCGGCGGCGACCCAGAGCTGTGGGAGATCGTTGCGATCTCGTTTCGCGTCTCGGTCACCGCGATGCTGGTGGCGACGCCGTTTGCGCTGCTCGTCGCGTTCGCGCTGGCGCATTTCACCTTCCCGGGGCGCAAGCTGCTGGTGACCTTGTTCAGCAGCCTGCTGTCGGTGCCGGCGGTGGTGGTCGGCCTGACCTTCTATCTGCTGCTTTCGCGCCAGGGCCCGCTCGGCGACTGGAAGCTGCTGTTCACCCAGAGCGCGATGGTCATCGGCCAGATCGCGTTGGCCTTCCCGATCCTTGTCGCGATGAGTCATTCCGCCTTCCATGCGTTGGACCGGCGCGCCTGGGAGACCGCGCGCACGCTCGGCGCCGGGCCGCTGCGCGCCACCCTCACATTGATGCGCGAGATCCGCTTCGGCCTGTTCGCGGCGTTGTTTGCCGCTTTCGGTCGCATCATCGCCGAGGTCGGCGCGTCGATGATGCTCGGCGGCAACATCCTGCACTATACGCGTAACATTCCCACCGCGATCGCGCTGGAGACCAGCAAGGGCGAGTTCGCTCAGGGCATCGCGCTCGGCATCGTGTTGTTGAGCCTGACCTTCAGCGTTACCGCGTTGTTGCAACATCTGCAACAACGTCGCATGATCGGGCGATGAGTCAAGCCCTGTTCCGCTTCATCGATGTGCGCAAATCCTTCGGCCGGCGCCCGTTGCTGCGTGGCGCCGATATCGAATTGGTCGCCGGGCGCTGCGCGTTGCTCGTCGGTCGCAACGGCAGTGGCAAGTCGACCCTGTTGCGCATCATGGCGAGCCTCGAACCACCGGATCGCGCAAGCGTCGATTTCGGTGGCGGGCCGCTGCCGTGGCGGCGCTGTCGTGGCTATCTGCAACGGCATATCCTCTACCTGCACCAGCAGCCCTACCTGTTCGACGGCGATGTGCGTTACAACCTCGGATATGCCCTGAAGGGCGGCCGTGACAAACGCGCGCTGGTCGATGCCGCGCTGCGTTGGGGCGGTCTCGAGGCGCTCGCCGGCGCTCCGGCGCGAAGCCTCTCCGGCGGGGAGCGTCAGCGCCTGGCGCTGGCGCGCGCCTGGCTGCGGCGACCGGCCGTGATGCTGCTCGACGAGCCGACCGCGAACATGGACGGCGAGGCGCGCCACGCCACGCTGGAGCTGCTGCGCGCGCTCCGGGAAGAGGGCTACGCGCTGTTGATCGCCAGCCACGATCAGCACCACTTCGGTGATCTCTTCGATGCCCGGATGGCGTTGCGCGAGGGTCGCGTCGCGCAATGCGCGGACGAGCCGCCGGCGATCGCGGCGGTGGGCCGATGAGTCGCGAGCGCGTCACCGCCTGTATCCTTGCCGGTGGCCGCGGCCGGCGCATGGGCGGTATCGACAAAGGGTTGATGCTGTGGCATGGCCGGCCGTTGGTTGAGCAATTGGTCGAGGCGCTCTCGCCGCAGGTCGACCGGATCGTGATCAACGCCAACCGCAATCAGGAGACCTACCGGCGCCTCGGTCACAGCGTGATCGGCGATGAGCTGGCTGGTTACCAGGGGCCGCTGGCCGGCATCGCCGCCGGTCTTGCCGCGGCCGGGGGCGGCTTGCTTGCGGTGTTGCCGTGCGATGCGCCGAATCTGCCGCCGGATTACATCGAGCGTCTGTGCGCCGCGCGTCGCGGCGCGCCGATCGCGGTGGCGCACGATGGCCTGCGTTTGCAGCCGGTACACGCGCTGCTGCCGGTCGACTTGTTGCCGGAGCTGCGCGAGTTCCTGGCCGGCGGAGGACGCAAGGTCGAGGCCTGGTATGCCCGGCAAGGCTTCGCGCGCGCCGATTTCAGCGACCGGCGCGAGACCTTCTTCAACCTCAACCGGCCGGAAGACCGGCGGCTCGCGTCGCTCGACGCGGCAGGAGAACACTCATGAACCCGTCCGATTCCCCCTCCCCGAGTTGCGCCGATGCCACGGAGCCCGGTGTGCTGCGCGTCGCCCAGGCGCGCGCCGCGATCATCGAGCAATTAACCCCGCCGCGCGGCGTCGAACGACTCGCGCTGCGCGATGCCCTGGACCGCGCGCTGGCGACCGACATCCTGTCCCCGTCCGATGTGCCCGGCCACGACAATTCGGCGATGGATGGCTATGCGTTGCGTGGCGCCGATCTCGGCGAGGATGGCGGGGCGCGTTTGCGCTTGGTCGGCGAGTTGCATGCCGGTCAGCGCTTCGAGGGCGTCTGCGGCGCGGGAGAATGCGTGCGCATCATGACCGGCGCGCCGATGCCGCGCGGCTGCGATACGGTGGTGATGCAGGAACAGACGCGGGTGATCGGCGAGAACAGGATCGAGCTGCTCGGCCGCCACCGCCCCGGAGAAAACGTGCGCCACGCCGGCGAGGATATCGCCCGCGGTGCGCCGGTGTTGTCTCAGGGGCGCCGTCTGACCCCGGCCGATCTCGGCGTGCTCGCCTCGCTCGGTATCGGCGAGGTTTCGGTGCGTCGCCGTCCGCGCGTGGCCTTCTTCTCGACCGGTGACGAATTGCGTTCGCTCGGCGAGACCCTCGACGAAGGCGATGTCTACGACAGCAACCGCTACAGCCTGCATGGGCTGCTGCGTCAGGCCAATGTCGAGCTGCTCGATCTCGGCGTGGTGCGCGATGACCCCGCGGCGTTGCGCGCCGCGTTCTCCGATGCCGCGGCGATCGCTGATGTCATCGTCACCTCCGGCGGCGTCTCGGTCGGCGAGGCAGACTATACGCGCTCGGTATTGGAGGAGCTGGGGCGGATGAACTTCTGGAAGATCCTGATGAAGCCGGGTCGTCCGCTGAGCTTCGGTCGTATCGGCGAGGCCGCCTTTTTCGGCCTGCCCGGCAACCCGGTTGCGGTGATGGTGACCTTCCTGCAATTCGTCGCCCCGGCGCTGCGCTATCTCGCCAGCGGGCGGGTCGAGCAGCCGCTGACCCTGCGCGCGCGCTGCGGTGATGCGATCCGCAAGCGCCCGGGCCGCTTCGAATTCCCGCGCGGGATCTGCCGGCCCGCTGCCGACGGTGGGCTCGAGGTTACCACCACCGGTCGTCAGGGCTCGGGCATCCTGACCTCGATGAGCCGCGGCAATTGCCTGATCCTGCTGCCGGAAGACAACGCCGGGGTGGCTCCCGGCGAGTTCGTGCGCATCCAGCCCTTCGGACCGTTATCGAGCGGGCTCGGGGACTGACCCGACGCGATTCCGTGGCGGGCGGGGCGCGTTCGCGGCACTTCCGTGCGCCGCTCGCGGATCCGGGTCAGGCAACCCTGGTTTCTTCTTCCGGTTTCCGCGCGGGAGCGGCGGGTCGGCTTTTCTTGTAGACCTTGCGTTGGAACAGGTCGGTATGGTGGCTGACGACGCGGTCGAGAAACAGCTTCCCATCGAGATGATCGATCTCGTGCTGGACGACGCGCGCTTCGTATCCTTCCATATCAAAGGCCAGTGATTCGCCCTCGGGACCACATGCCTCGATGTGGATCCGGGTGGCGCGGATGACCTCGCCGGTGTGGTGCGGAACCGACAGACAGCCTTCGCGTCCGACCTCGAAGCCGTCCCATTGGGTGATCACCGGGTTGATCAGCACCAAGTGGCCGTGATTGGGTACCGGTTTGCGCGCGCTCGAGCAGTCGACGATCACGATGCGTTCGAAGCGTCCGACCTGTGGCGCGGCGATGCCGACGGCGGCGGGACCCGAGCGGCGGGTCTCTTCCAGATCCGCGATGAACGAGCGCAAGGTCTTGTCGAAGGTCTCGACCTTTTGGGATGCCTGCTTCAGGCGGGGATCGGGATGTTTCAATATTTCGAGTATAGCCACGGAGACTCCGTTTGGTTGTTGGGGAACAGCGTGCCCGTTTCGATGACGGATACAGCCTGTCCGGGATATGCGAAAACGGGCAGACCCTACGATAGACCATCTCGGGTGCGAGGATTTCGCTTGAATGGTAAAAAATTGTGTTGCTTGCTTGACATGTGGGCGCGACTGCATGTCGTGGCCGTGTTTTGTGTGGCCCATCACGTTTTCTGGCTCGAGATTTCCGGGATGGCGGGGCCTTGTATACTCGTCGCCCATGAATTTTCGGCCACTGCGGCCGTCCCTCGCACCCCTGGGCGTCGTTGCGGAAGCTCGCCATGGAAGGGGCCATGACTCGTTTCCGCGTCTGGCCCTCGGGCGCGAGGAACGGTTTCGACAATCCGAAAATTCATGGGCGACGAGTCGTGGACGACGAGGCTCTGGCGGATTTCCTCCTCGCTCTTGCAATCCCCTGGGTGATCCCCATGTTTTCCGGACAGTACAAAATTTCGGGGTAGAAACGATATGAGAATGGACAAACTGACGAGCAAGTTCCAGATGGCGCTGTCCGATGCGCAAAGCCTGGCGATCGGCAAGGATCATCAATTCATCGAGCCGGTGCATGTGATGGTCGCGCTGCTCGATCAGGAAGGCGGCGGCACCCGTCACTTGCTGACGAAGGCCGGGGTCAATCTGAACCTGTTGCGCTCGGCACTCGGCGAGGCGCTCGACCGGATGCCGTCGGTGGAGGGCGGCGATGGTGACGTGCACATCTCCAACGAGCTCAACAAGCTGCTGAACAAGACCGACAAACTGGCCCAGCAACGCAATGATCAGTACATCTCCAGCGAACTGTTCGTGCTGGCCGCGCTTGAGGACAAGGGCGTGCTCGGCGATGCCCTGCGCAAGGCCGGCGCAACCAGGGAAGCGATCGAGAAGGCCATCGAAGAGGTGCGTGGCGGCCAGGCGGTCGATGATCCGAACGCCGAGGACCAGCGCCAGGCGCTGGACAAGTACACCATCGATCTGACCGAGCGCGCCGAGCAGGGCAAGCTCGATCCGGTGATCGGGCGCGACGACGAGATTCGCCGTTCGATCCAGGTCTTGCAACGTCGCACCAAGAACAACCCGGTGCTGATCGGCGAGCCGGGTGTGGGCAAGACCGCGATCGTCGAGGGTCTGGCGCAGCGCATCGTCAACGGTGAGGTGCCCGAGGGCCTGCGTGGCAAGCGCTTGCTCTCGCTCGACATGGGCGCGCTGATCGCCGGCGCGAAGTTTCGCGGCGAGTTTGAGGAGCGTCTGAAAGCGGTGCTGAACGATCTCGCCAAGCAGGAAGGCCAGGTGATCCTGTTCATCGACGAGATTCACACCATGGTCGGCGCCGGCAAGGCCGAGGGTTCGATGGATGCCGGCAACATGCTCAAGCCGGCGCTTGCGCGCGGTGAATTGCACTGTATCGGCGCGACCACGCTCGACGAGTATCGTCAGTACATCGAGAAGGACGCCGCGCTCGAGCGCCGCTTCCAGAAGGTGCTGGTGCTGGAGCCGTCGGTCGAGGACACCATCGCCATCCTGCGTGGCCTGAAGGAGCGCTACGAGGTTCATCACGGCGTGGAGATCACCGACCCGGCGATCGTTGCCGCCGCCACCCTGTCGCATCGCTATATCACCGACCGGCAACTGCCGGACAAGGCGATCGATCTGATCGACGAGGCCGCCTCGCAGATCCGCATGGAGATCGACTCGATGCCGGAAGAGATGGACAAGCTCGAGCGGCGTCTGATCCAGCTCAAGATCGAGCGCGAGGCCCTGCGCAAGGAGAAGGACGAGGCCTCGAAGAAGCGGCTCGCGATGCTCGAGGAAGAGATCGAGCGGCTCGAACGCGAGTTCTCCGATCTGGAAGAGATCTGGAAGGCCGAGAAGGCCGCGGTGCAGGGCGCGACCCATATCAAGGAAGAACTGGAGCGCGCGCGCCAGGAGCTCGAGACCGCGCGTCGCGCCGGTGATCTGGCGCGCATGTCGGAACTGCAATACGGCCGCATCCCCGAGCTGGAACGCCAGCTCGAGGCCGCGAGCAAGGCCGAGACGAAGGAGTTCAAGCTGCTGCGAAACAAGGTGACCGAGGAAGAGATCGCCAATGTCGTTTCACGCTGGACCGGCATCCCGGTATCGAAGATGCTGGAAGGTGAGAAGGAAAAGCTGCTGCGCATGGAAGAGGAGCTCGGCAAGCGTGTCGTCGGCCAGCAAGAGGCGGTGCGCGCGGTGTCCAACGCCATCCGTCGCTCGCGCGCCGGGCTGGCCGATCCGAACCGGCCGAACGGCTCGTTCCTGTTCCTCGGCCCGACCGGTGTCGGCAAGACCGAGCTGTGCAAGGCGCTGGCCGATTTCCTGTTCGACACCGAGGAAGCCATGGTGCGCATCGACATGTCCGAGTTCATGGAGAAACACTCCGTGGCGCGGCTGATCGGCGCGCCGCCGGGCTATGTCGGCTACGAGGAGGGCGGCTACCTGACCGAGGCGGTACGGCGCCGGCCCTATAGCGTGATCCTGATGGACGAGGTCGAGAAGGCCCACCCGGACGTCTTCAACGTGCTGTTGCAGGTGCTCGACGACGGCCGCCTGACCGACGGCCAGGGGCGTACCGTGGATTTCCGCAACACGGTGATCGTGATGACCTCGAACCTGGGTTCGCACCTGATCCAGGAGATGGCGCACACCAACGACTACGAGGCGATGAAGACCGCCGTGATGGAGGTCGTCGGCCAGCACTTCCGGCCGGAGTTCATCAACCGTGTCGACGAGACCGTGGTGTTCCATCCGCTCGGCAGGGAAGAGATCCGGCGCATCACCGATATCCAGATCCGGCATCTGCGCAAGCGTCTGGAGGAACGCGATGTCGGGCTGGAGATCAGCGAGGCGGCGCTGGACAAGCTCGGCGAGGCCGGTTTCGATCCGGTCTATGGCGCGCGGCCGCTGAAGCGCGCGATCCAGCACGAGTTGGAGAACCCGCTGGCCCAGGCGCTGCTGGCCGGTCAATTCGGTCCGGGCGACATCATCCATGTCGATGTCGATACCGATGGCAATCTGGTATTCGAGAAGGGTGGAAGCTTCGACAGCTGAGGCGGCGGTCCGCATGGCTGAAAAAGCCCCGGCGCATTGTGCCGGGGCTTTTCATTTTCGCGTAACCACTCGGCTGACCGCTCAGGGAATACCATGGATATGACAAGGCATAGGCCCGATCAAGCGCGGTGGATCGGGCAGCGGTGCCGACTCGCATGATTATGGTGGGCCCTGAAGGACTCGAACCTTCGACCAACGGATTATGAGTCCACTGCTCTAACCAACTGAGCTAAGGGCCCGAAGCGAAGTGCGATGGCCGGGTTGCGGCATCTCTAAAGTGGCGTGAGGGTGCACATCCCTGTGTCTTGCTCTCGCGAAAGCGGGGATATTATGTCAGGCGGGAAAGGTCATGGCCAGCCCCTGGTTTGGCAATCCGGCCCATCGCGTCTACAATATAAGACCCTTCTTAAGTTGTTCGGAATCCATGGCGCGCAAGCTGTATATCAAAACCTTCGGTTGCCAGATGAACGAGTACGATTCGGCGAAGATGGCCGATGTCTTGCGCGAATCCCATGGCCTCGAATTGACCGATGATCCCGCGCAGGCCGATGTGCTGCTGTTGAACACCTGCTCGATCCGCGAAAAGGCGCAGGAAAAGGTATTCTCGCAACTCGGCCGCTGGCGGCCGTGGAAGGTCGCGCGGCCCGATCTGGTGATCGGCGTCGGTGGCTGCGTCGCCAGTCAGGAAGGCGAGGCGATCCAGGCGCGCGCGCCCTATGTCGATCTGGTGTTCGGTCCGCAGACCCTGCACCGCTTGCCCGAGATGGTCGAGCGGGCCGGGCGCGGAGGCGGCCGGGTGGTGGATGTCTCGTTTCCCGAGATCGAGAAATTCGATCGTCTTCCCGAGCCGCGCGCCGATGGCGCCAGCGCCTTCGTCTCGGTGATGGAAGGCTGCTCGAAGTATTGCAGCTTCTGCGTCGTGCCTTACACCCGGGGCGAGGAGATCAGCCGTCCGTTCGACGATGTAATCGCCGAGGTCGCCGCGCTCGCCGCCCAGGGGGTTCGCGAGATCAACCTGCTGGGTCAGAACGTGAATGCCTATCGCGGCGTGATGGAGGATGGCGAGCCCGCCGACCTGGCGCTGCTGATCCGCTACGTCGCCGCGATCGATGGCATCGAGCGCATTCGTTTCACCACATCGCACCCGGTCGAATTCAGTGACCCGCTGATCGAGGTCTATGCCGATGTGCCCGAGCTGGTCAGCCATCTGCATCTGCCGGTGCAAAGTGGCTCGGATCGCATCCTCGCGCTGATGAAGCGCGGCCATACCGCGCTTGAATACAAGGCGCGAATCCGGCGTCTGCGCGAGATTCGCCCGGATCTGAGCCTGTCCTCTGATTTCATCGTCGGTTTCCCCGGTGAGAGCGAGACCGATTTTGAGGCCACGATGCAGCTCATCGAGAGCGTCGGTTTCGATCATTCCTTCAGCTTCATCTACAGCGCGCGGCCCGGTACGCCGGCCGCCGAACTGCCGGACGACACCCCGTTGGCGGTCAAGCGCGAGCGCCTTGCGCGCCTGCAACGGCGCATCGATCAGATGGCGCTGCAGATCAGCCGACGCATGGTCGGCGGAGTGCAGCGGGTGCTGGTCGAACGGCCGTCGCGCAAGGATCCGCGCCAGCTCGCCGGGCGTACCGAGAACAACCGCGTCGTTAACTTCGACGGGCCGCCGGAGCTGATCGGCAACTTCGTCGACGTGCGCATCACCGAGGCGCTGCCGAACTCGCTGCGTGGCGAGCGGCTGCCGTCGCGGGTCGCCAGCGGCCAGTGATGACCGTCGCCGACCCGCGCGCCGAAACCCTGAATCTGGTCTTGCAGCCGGAGGACAATCTGCGGCTGGCCAACCTGTGCGGCCTGCTCGACGAACACCTGCGTCAGATCGAGCGCCGTCTCGGCATCGAGATCTCCAACCGGGGCAGTCGCTTCGAGCTGGTCGGCGAGGCCCGCGCGATCGATGCCGGCGGGCGCCTGCTGAGGGATCTCTATGCCGCCAGCGCCGAGGAGACGCTCAACCCCGCGCGCATCCACCTGGCCTTGCAGTCCGCCGGTATCGAAGAGGCCTTCGATGGCGATCCGGATCTGCCCGAGACCATCATCAAGACCCGGCGCGGCCTGGTGCGCGCGCGCGGCGCGAAACAGCGCGAGTACCTGCACAATGTCGTCACCCACGACATCAACTTCGGCATCGGTCCGGCCGGTACCGGCAAGACCTATCTCGCCGTGGCCTGCGCCATCGATGCGCTGGAAAGTGATCGCGCGCGGCGCATCCTGCTGGTACGTCCGGCGGTCGAAGCCGGCGAGCGGCTCGGTTTCCTGCCCGGCGACCTGAGCCAGAAGATCGACCCCTACCTGCGTCCGTTGTACGATGCCCTGTACGAGATGCTCGGATTCGAGCGCGTCGCCAAGCTGATCGAACGCAACGTCATCGAAGTGGCGCCGCTGGCGTACATGCGCGGGCGTACCCTGAACGAATCCTTCGTCATCCTCGACGAGGCCCAGAACACCACCCCGGAGCAGATGAAGATGTTTCTGACCCGCATCGGCTTCGGATCCACCGCGGTCATCACCGGCGATGTCACCCAGGTTGACCTGCCGCGTGGCCAGCAGTCCGGCCTGCGCCACGCGCTGGCGGTATTGGAGGGCGTCGAAGGGATCGGTTTCACCCGATTCGGCGCGCGTGACGTGGTGCGTCATCCCCTGGTGCAACGCATCGTTTCCGCTTACGACCAACACGAGAGAGAAGAAGATGGCGGTTGAAGTACAGCGCGTCGCCGATTGTGAGAGCGCCCCGGACGACGCCAGTTTCGAGCGCT
The DNA here is from genome assembly GCA_027008705.1 of Sedimenticola sp. Lineage (GTDB taxonomy): Bacteria > Pseudomonadota > Gammaproteobacteria > Chromatiales > Chromatiaceae > JALSSX01. Next base: position 22,173 of record JALVEB010000098.1, read on the forward strand.
GGGCGGCCGCCGCGATGGACGGGCTCGACGCCGACGCCAGCGTGGTGATCCGGATCGTCACCCCGCGCGAGAGCCAGGCGCTGAATGCCGAATACCGGGGCAAGGCCCGCCCGACCAATGTGCTGTCGTTTCCGTTCGAAGCGCCGCCCGGGGTGCCGAGCCGACACCTCGGCGACCTGGTGATCTGCGCCCAGGTCGTCAACCAGGAGGCGGTTCAACAGGGCAAGACACCGGCCGCCCATTGGGCGCATATGGTCGTCCATGGGGTCTTGCACCTGCGTGGCTTCGATCATCTCAGCGAGGACCAGGCCGCGGCGATGGAGGCGCGCGAGCGCGAGATCCTCGCCCGTCTCGGGATTGCCGACCCCTATCTGCCCGCCGGGGACCGCCCCGGGTCATGAAGACCGGGCGACCTTCCCCCGGCGCGCGCCTGCGGAGCTGGCTGGCGGCGAAGCTGGTCGGTCCGCCACGCGCTCCGGGCAGCCGCGAGGAGCTGCTGCACCTGATCGAGCAGGCGCGCGCCGACAGCCTGGTCGACACCGATGCCCTGACGATGGTCGAGGGCGTGATCCAGGTCGCGGACCTGCGCGTGCGCGACATCATGGTGCCGCGCGCGCAGATGAAGGTGCTCGGTCGCGACGAACCCTTCGACGAGCTGTTGCGCCGGGTCGTCGAAACCAAGCATTCGCGTTTTCCGGTGATCGGCGACGACAAGGGCGAGGTGGTCGGCATCCTGCTGGCCAAGGATCTGCTCGGGTATTGCGCCCGCGACGAAGACCGCTTCAACATCCGCGAGGTGCTGCGCGCGGCGGTCTTCGTGCCCGAGAGCAAGCGCCTGAACGTGCTGCTGAAGGAGTTTCGCGCCAGTCGCAACCACATGGCGATCGTCGTCGATGAATACGGCGCCGCCGCCGGTTTGGTGACCATCGAAGACGTACTCGAACAGATCGTCGGCGAGATCGAGGACGAGCACGATATCGAAGAGGGCGCGTCGATCCTCAAACTCGGCACGGACGAATACAACGTCAAGGCGCAAACCCCGATCGAAGACTTCAATGCCAGCTTCGGCACCGAACTGGACGACGACGCCTGCGACACCATCGGAGGTTTCGTGACCCACGCCTTCGGTCGCGTGCCGAAGAATGGCGAACACATCAGCCTGGGCGGCCTCGACTTCCACGTGGTGCGCGCCGACAGTCGCCGGATCCATCTGCTGAAAGTGCGTCGCGGCGCGGACGCGGAGCGGCCCCCAGCGGCGCAGTCCGCGACGCCTTTGGAGAGGGATTGATCGCGCGTCGCCTGACGCATCGCTGGTTGCCGCTGTTCGCGGCCGGCGCCTTGGCCAGCCGCGCCTTCGCTCCATCGGCCTGGTGGTGGGCGCTGCCGCCGGCGCTGATGGCGTTGTTTTTTTTCTGGTCGCGTGCCGCGACCGCGCGCGAGGCCTTCCTCGATGGCTGGTGGTGGGGCATGGGTCTGTATGGCTTCGGCCTGTTCTGGCTGCATATCAGCATCGACCAGTACGGCGGCCTCGGTGTCCCGGCGGCGATCGCCATCGCGCTGTCGTTCATCGCCTATCTCGCGCTGTTTCCGGCGCTGTCCGGTTGGCTCGCCGTGCGTTTGCGCCAGGATTCGCCGGCGCGCGACCTGGTCTGGCTGATGCCGACGGTTTTCGTTCTCGGCGAATGCTTGCGCGGCAGCCTGTTCACCGGCTTCCCGTGGTTGCTGATCGGCTATGGCGCGCTGGATACCCCGCTGGCCGCCTTGGCGCCGCTCGGTGGCGTCTGGCTGCTCGACTGGCTGCTGGCCTGGCTGGCCGGGCTGGGCGTCGCGGCGCTGGTCGCCGGGGCCTGGTGGCCCCGCGTCCTGCTGGTGATGATCGGGATCGCTTTGTGGATCGTACTGCCCGGTCTGCAACAACGAGAATGGACCCGACCCAGCGGCGAAGCCTTGCCGGTGGCGATCATCCAGCCCAACATCGCGCAGCGCGAAAAATGGAAGCCGGAACGGCTGCGGCCGACCTTGCGGCTGTTCGAGCGCCTCAGCATGCGCGCCGCCGAGCGGGGCGCGCGCCTGGTGCTGTGGCCGGAGACCGCGATCCCGGCCTTTCTCGGCCAGATCGAACCCTATTGGCTGCGGCCGCTGGCGGACCGACTGCGTGCGCATGGCGCCGAACTGCTGCTTGGCATCCCGCTGCGCGAGAAGGATGGCTCGCGTTACTACAACGCAGTGGTGCATCCCCTGCCGGAAAGAGGCATGGCGAGCTATGCCAAGCGCCACCTCGTGCCGTTCGGCGAATACGCGCCGCTGGCCTCGCTGACACGACCGCTGATCGACGCCCTCGGCATCCCGATGGCCTCGTTCAGCGCCGGCGAGACGGGCCATCGGCCGTTGCTGCGCGTGGCCGGCCATCAAGCGGGCCTCTCGATCTGCTACGAAGATATCTTCAGTGACGAGGTGCTCGAAGCCCTGCCCGAGGCGGATTTCCTGGTGAATGTCAGCAACGACGCCTGGTTTGGGGATTCCGCCGCCCCATGGCAGCATCTGCGCATGGCGCGCATGCGCGCGCTCGAGACCGGCCGCTACCTGTTGCGTGGCACCAATACCGGAGTTTCCGCGATCATCGATCCGCACGGCGCGCCGCGCGCGCTTTCCGGGCTGTCGACGCGGGAAGTGGTGCGTGGCGAGATCGTGCCGATGAGCGGCATGACGCCCTACGCGCGCATCGGCGCCGGCGCGGTGCCAACGGCACTGGCGCTGCTGCTGGGCCTGCTCGCGCTGAGGTCGCGTTGCCGGGGACGGTCGCTCAGGCGGCGCGGGCATCGCCAGGCGTCTGTCCGACCAGGGGGTTCGTAGCGAGGCGGGAGGGAAAACGGAAAAGATCGGAAAAATGCGTCGGTTTCCCATCATCGCGGTAGAAGCTACCCGAATGCTCATGACGCGGAGCGGCATCGCCGCGAAACCGCGCCGCTGCCCGATCCGCGGTACTTGATCGGGCTTACGCTTTGTCAGGTCGATCTCTTTTCAGCGGTTGGCTGGGTAGCTGCCGTATTTTCCCATTCAGTCGGACAGGCTCCTGGGGTTTTGCTTCGGCGCCGCTTTGTGGTGGCCGGCGACTGCGGTATCCTTCGTGCTTTCGGTCCACCAGTCGATAGCGGAAAGCATGCAACAGGAATACGACCCCCAGTACATCGAGACCCAGGCGCAGCAATGTTGGGAGCAGCACCATACCTTCGAGGTCGATGAGGACCCGGATGCCGAGAAATTCTACTGCCTGTCGATGTTTCCATACCCCAGCGGGCGGTTGCACATGGGGCATGTGCGCAACTATACCATTGGCGATGTGATCGCCCGCTACCAGCGCATGCTCGGAAAGAATGTGTTGCAGCCGATGGGTTGGGATGCTTTCGGCCTGCCGGCCGAGGGCGCCGCGATCAAGCATCACATGGCGCCGGCGGCCTGGACCTATGCGAACATCGACTACATGCGCGATCAGCTCAAGCGCCTCGGCTTCGGCTACGACTGGCGCCGCGAGTTGACCACCTGTCGGCCCGAATACTACAAGTGGGAGCAGTGGTTGTTCACCGAACTGTTCCGCAAGGGGTTGGTATACCGCAAGAATTCGGTGGTCAACTGGGATCCGGTCGATCAAACCGTGCTTGCCAATGAGCAGGTCATCGATGGTCGCGGCTGGCGTTCCGGCGCCCTGGTCGAGAAGCGCGAGATCCCGCAGTGGTTCATCCGCATCACCGCCTACGCCGAGGAGTTGCTCGCCGATCTGGACGAACTCGACGGCTGGCCCGAGCGCGTGATTGCCATGCAGCGCAACTGGATCGGCAAGTCGGTCGGTGTGCGCATGGACTTCGAGCTCGTCGACGGTGATGGTCGCCTGACGGTGTTCACGACCCGCCCGGATACCCTGATGGGGGTCACCTACGTCGCCGTGGCCGCCGATCATCCCCTGGCGCGTCGCGCCGCCGAGGACAACCCCGCGCTCGCGGCCTTCCTCGACGAATGCCGGCGCGGCGCGGTCGCCGAGGCCGATCTCGAGACCGCCGAGAAAAAGGGCATGGCGCTCGGCATCAAGGTATCGCATCCGGTCACCGGCGAAGCGGTGCCGGTGTGGGTGGCGAACTTCGTGCTCATGGGCTATGGCACCGGCGCGGTGATGGCGGTGCCGGCGCACGACCAACGCGATTGGGAGTTCGCGCGCAAGTACGGGATCCCGGTCAAGCCGGTGATTCGTCCGCCCGATGCCGACGAGGTCGACGTCTCCAGCGGCGCCTATACCGACAAGGGCGTGCTGTTTCATTCCGGGCCGTTTGACGGACTGAGCTCCGGGCAGGCCTTCGATGTCATCGCCGATTGGCTGAAGGAGCACGGCAAGGGGGATCGCGAGGTCAATTACCGTTTGCGCGACTGGGGCGTTTCGCGCCAGCGCTATTGGGGCGCGCCGATCCCGATCATCTACTGCGACACCTGCGGCGAGGTGCCGGTGCCGGAGGAAGACCTGCCGGTGGTGCTGCCGGAGGAGGTCGAATTCGATGGTTCCGGCTCGCCGCTGAAGAAGATGCCGGAGTTCTCGATCTGCCGTTGCCCGGAATGCGGTCAGTCGGCGACGCGCGAGACCGATACCTTCGACACCTTCATGGAATCCTCCTGGTATTACGCGCGCTACGCCAGCTATGACAACCAACTGGCGATGCTCGACGAGCGCGCCGACTATTGGCTTCCGGTCGACCACTACATCGGCGGCATCGAGCACGCGATTCTGCACCTGCTTTACGCGCGCTTCTTCCATAAGCTGATGCGGGATCTCGATCTGGTGCATGGCGACGAGCCGTTCGCGCGCCTGCTGACCCAGGGAATGGTCAACAAGAACGGCGGCAAGATGTCCAAGTCGAAGGGCAACACAGTCGATCCGCAGGCGCTGATCGAGCGTTACGGCGCCGATACGGTGCGTACCTATATGATGTTCACCGCGCCGCCCGAGCAATCCCTGGAATGGTCTGACGATGGCGTCGACGGCGCGCATCGCTTCCTCAAGCGGCTGTGGCACCTCGGCACCCGTCTGTATGAACTGGAGCCGGAGTCGGAACCGGGCGAGCCGGGCGAGGCCCAGCGCGCCGCGCGCCGCGAGATCCACCAGGCCCTGCAACAGGCGCGCCATGACTTCTCGCGTCAGCAGTTCAACACCGTCGTCTCGGCCTGCATGATCATCGTCAACGTGCTGCACAAACTCGGCGATACCCCGGCCGACCACGCCGTGCTGCGCGAGGGCATGAGCATCGTGCTGCGCCTGCTGGCGCCGATCGCGCCACACATCACCCATGCGCTGTGGCGCGAGCTGGGGTTCGGTCACGATATCCTGAAGGGCGGCTGGCCCGAGGTCGACGAATCCGCGCTGAAACGTGACCGCATCGACTATGTGGTGCAGGTCAATGGCAAGGTGCGTGGTCGCGTCGGCGTGCCGGCCGATGCCGATCAGGCGACCATCGAACAGGCCGCGCTGGACAACGACAACGCGCGGCGTTTCATCGGGGACGCCAGGGTGCGCAAGGTCATCGTCGTGCCCGGCAAGCTCGTCAATATCGTCGCCAAATGAAGCGCCTGGCTCCGCTACTGTCGCTGTGGCTGCTCCTGCTGACGCTCGGCGGCTGCGGCTTCCACCTGCGCGGCGAGCTGAAACTGGCGGCATCGCTGGATCCGGTGTTCATCACCGGGCTTGCTCCCGGCGACCCGCTGTATGCCGACCTGCGGCGCGGTCTCGCCGATGCCGGGATCCATATCACCGGGGATCCGAATGCCGCGCGTAGCTGGCTGAAGATCGACGAGAACCGCTTCCAGCAAAACGTGCTCAGCGTCGATGCGCGCGGCAAGGTGGTCGAGTACGAACTGGTGCGCACGCTGGCGTTCAGCGTCCTCGATCGCCAGCGCCGCGTGCTGGTGGCGCCCGACCGACTGGTGCTGCGGCGCAGCTTCGTCAACCCCGAGACCACCGTCCTCGGCAAGCGCAGCGAGCTCGACCGGTTGCGCGAGGCGATGCGCCGGGAGCTGGTCCGGCGTCTGCTCGAACGGCTTCAGGCGGTCGGCCGCTGAGGCATGCAACTGCGCCCCGAGCAGCTCCCCGATCATCTCGCGCGCGGTTCGCTGGCGCCGGTCTACCTGCTCACCGGCGATGAACCGCTGCAACGGATCGAAACCCACGACCTGCTGCGCATGAGGGCGCGCGAGGCCGGCTACAGCCAGCGCGAGGTGCTCGATGTCGAACGCGGCTTCGATTGGAACCGTCTGACCGAAGCCGGCGGCAACCTTTCTCTGTTCGGCGACCGACGCATCCTCGACGTGCGCCTGGCGAGTCCGCGGATCGGCAGCGATGGCAGCCGCGCGTTGCAGGCCTTCCTCGCTGAACCACCGCCCGATACCCTGTTGCTGCTCAGTGCGCCAAAGCTCGATGCCGGCCAGCTGAAATCCAAATGGGTCAAGACCATCGAGCAGGTCGGCGTGCTGGTGCGCATCTGGCCGATCGAAGCAGCGCGCCTGCCGCAATGGCTGGCGCGACGGATGCGCGCAAAGGGCCTGGAGGTCACGCCCGAGGCCGCCGGGTTGCTCGCTGAACGGGTCGAGGGGAACCTGCTCGCCGCCGCCCAGGAGATCGACAAGCTGCTGTTGTTGCACGGTCCCGGGGTGCTCGATGTCGATGCCATGCTGGCGGCGGTGAGCGATTCCGCGCGCTTCGATGTCTTCGGTCTGGTCGATGCCGCCCTGGCCGGTGACGCCGGGAGGGCGTTGCGCATGCTTGAGGGTCTGCGCGCCGAAGGTGTCGCCGCGCCGGTGGCGCTGTGGGCGCTTGCGCGCGAGATTCGCCTGTTGGCGGCGGTTGCCGAAGGGGTGTCCCGGGGCACTTCGGCCGCTGCCTTGTTGGCGCGGCGTCGGGTCTGGGAGCAGCGTCGCGGGCTGTTGGAACGGGCCTTGCGGCGTCTGCGACTGCCGCACTGGCGGCGCCTGTTGGTACTCTGCCAACAGGTGGATCAGGCGATCAAGGGCGGAGGTCGGGAGGATTCCTGGCGGATGTTGGGGCTCCTGGTCGGCGCGCTCGCTGGTCGGCCACTAGTGCGGGGGAAAGCGCTTTCTGGCTTGTTGGATAAGGAAATAAAGTAATAGATTTCCCCTTGTCCAACATGTATCAAATATACAACAACTGCGTAACTGTCAGATTTTTAATAAGTAATCACAGACCCATCGATTCTTATAGAATTATTTGTTGCCTCATAAAGACAATTGTTTAAGAACTTCCTTGTATTGTCGATAACTAATACATCATATTAGTAGAAACCCTGATGTGCTACCAGGGGTTGAATAGAGGTGACGATCATGAATCTCGAAATGGGAAGTCTGGCCATACTGGCCATGGTAGGATGCATATTCTTGTTTGTATTTGTCTTCTGGAAGGATCTTGTGCCCTCCGATCCGGATCGCCTGGTCCGGCATACCGCGCGGCGGCCTTATAAGTCGCAATAGGCGGGTGGACGACCGGCCCGCCGCGTCCCAGGGACGCGACGGGCCGCCGCCATCCGGGGCGACCGCGGCCTGTCAGGCGGCTCGCTCCTTCCGCCCAGGCGCGGGAGGCGCGCAGAAATGCACCGTTTTCCGCTGGCGGGCATCGCTGCCCACATAGCGGCAGGCCCTGCATACCAGCGGACCACAGCTTCTTTCCCACAGGCAGTGTTCGCGCATTCCGCACGCGGGCGCTTCCTGTTCTTTCAGGCGCGGGTTCGCCTGGACCGTGCGACGCAGGGCCCCGGCCACCGAACAGGCGCCTTCTTTCCATTTATCACAATCGTGTCGCCGGCACGCGGAGGCGAAGCGAAAATATTGCTCGGGCTGCCCTCGTTTGTTTGCCTGGGTGCGGAATTCGGCGATTGCGGGAACCGGTTTCCCGATGAATCGGACCACGCCGTCCGCCTGGATGGCGCCGATGATCCAGGTATCCCGCCCGAGTTCGGAGGCCGGGCACAGCACTTTCTTGTTACTCATTGCATTCTCCATGCGAAATGCGAAGGGCGTTTGTAGCCATTCTTTGTCTTTTTGTTTCAAGGTGTTGCGAATGAATCGGCATATGGCATCGCTGTCCCGACAGGGTGTGCGGAACGGGAAAATGGAGGCCCTGTTCTGCGTCTTCGGGCGAGAGTATAAGACAATGCCATCCGTGCTGGATGTAGGATGATTCTGAAAATCAGTGATCTTTGTCCCATAACGATGGAAAAATCGGGGGGTGCCCGCGCGATGGTTGGGACTGCGGCGTCTAAACGTCCAAGTTATTGATAAGACAAGGGCGGTTGTCGGCTCGGAAAAGCTCGGAGACATGGGTGCCGACACGGAGCCTTCCAGGATGATTTACGGCGTTGTTTTCGAGTCGACAACACCCCTGCCTTGGATGATACTCGCCGCCCATGAATTTTCGGCCACTGCATCCGCCCCTCGCACCCGTGGGCGTTGTTGCGGAAACTCGCCCTGGAATGGGCTATGACTCGCGTCCGCGCCTGGCCCACGGGCGCGAGGAACGGTCTCGAAAATCCGTGGGCGACGGGTATGGATGACGTGGCCCTGGCGCAGTGCTCAGGGCCAGCGCGCGTAAATGGCCTTGACACGTAGGCCCGATCAAGCGCGGCGGATCGGGCGGCGGCGCAATTGCACGGCGCCGCCGCAGCCGGTTCCGCGGTACCTGAACCGGTCTACAGCGGCTTTTTGCAATGTGGGCATGGGCCCGATCCAGCCTGGTGGATCGGGCGACAGCGCCAAGCCTTTGAAATCAGGAAACGTCAAACGAAATGAAGCGCGATTGCCCTGGTGCAGTGCTCCGGCGGCGGGCCGTGGAGGGGCGGATTTGGTAGAATGGGTCGATCAGAGCGAGAAGGCCGAAGAGGATCCGTCGCGTGAACGAAACTGATATCGAAAGCTATATGTCCGTGCTGGGTCAGCGCGCGCGTCGCGCGTCGCGCGCGTTGGCGCGCGCCACCACCGCCGAGAAGAACGCCGCGCTGGAGGCCATGGCCGGCGGTCTCGACGCGCAACGCGCGGCACTGGTCGAGGCCAACGCGCGGGATCTGGCCGCCGGGCGCGAGAAAGGGCTGGATGCGGCGTTGCTCGACCGCCTGGAGTTGACTCCGGCGCGTATCGACTCGATGATCGAGGGGCTGCGCCAGATCGCCTCGCTGCCGGATCCGGTGGGCGAGATCTTCGACCTGAAATACCGCCCCAGCGGTATCCAGGTGGGGCGCATGCGGGTGCCGCTCGGGGTGGTCGGCATCATCTATGAATCGCGCCCGAACGTCACCGCCGACGCTGCCGCGCTGTGTTTGAAATCCGGTAACGCGGCGGTATTGCGCGGCGGCTCGGAGGCTTTCCATTCGAATCAGGCGATCGCCGCCGAGGTACGTGCCGGGTTGGAGCGGGCGGGTCTGCCCGGCGATGCGGTTCAGGTGCTCGAAACCACCGATCGCGCCGCGGTCGGGCGTATGATCGCGATGCCCGAATCGATCGATGTGATCATCCCGCGCGGCGGCAAGGGGCTGATCGAGCGCATCTCGCGCGAGGCTCGGGTGCCGGTGATCAAGCACCTCGACGGTATCTGCCATACCTATATCGATGTCGACGCCGATCCGAAGAAGGCATTCAAGGTCGCGCTGAACGCCAAGACCCAGCGCTATGGCACCTGCAACACCATGGAGACCCTGCTCGTCGCCGAGGGCGTTGCCGAGGATGTCCTGCCCGAACTGGCCGATGCCTTCATCGCCAAGGGCGTCGAGCTGCGGGGTTGTCCGGTCGCCTGCGCCTTGCTCGCTCCGGGTCGTTGCCAGCCGGCCAGCGACGCCGATTGGGATACGGAATACCTTGGCCCGATCCTGTCGATTCGTGTGGTTGCCGATGTCGATCAGGCGATCGAACATATCGCCGCGCACAGCTCGGGCCATACCGAGGCGATCATCACCGAGAATTACACCACCGCGCGGCGTTTTCTGCGCGAGGTCGATTCCAGCTCGGTGATGGTCAACGCCTCGACGCGTTTCGCCGATGGGTTCGAATATGGGCTGGGCGCGGAGATCGGCATCAGTACCGACAAGTTCCACGCGCGTGGGCCGGTCGGGTTGGAAGGGTTGACCTCGGTCAAGTTCATCGTCCTCGGGGACGGTCACATCCGCACATGAAGGCGCGCCGGCTCGGCGTCTGCGGTGGCAGCTTCGACCCGGTGCACTTCGGTCATCTGCGCCCGGCGCTGGAGGTTGCGGAAGAGCTGGCGCTCGACGCGGTTCACATGATCCCGCTGCATGGCGCGGTGCATCGGCGTCAGCCTCACGCCAGCCCGCAACAGCGTCTGGCGATGCTGCGCGCGGCGTTGCGCGGCCAGTCGTTGTTGCGCGCCGACGATCGCGAGATCCGGCGTGGCGGTAGCTCGTACATGGTCGATACCCTGCAATCGTTGCGGGACGAAGCGCCGGCGGCCCATCTGCACCTGCTGCTCGGCGCCGATGCCTTCGCCGGTTTCGCCTCGTGGCGCGAGCCGGAGCGCATCCTTGCGCTTGCGCACCTGGTGGTGATGCGGCGCCCCGGAAGCA
>JALVEB010000099.1 GCA_027008705.1 Sedimenticola sp.
CGATTGGGATTGTCGGCCACGGTGTTTCTGGCCAGCGGGTTCCTGAATGGCGGTCGTATGTGGAACGATACCGTGATCGAAGCGCTCCGGCGCATGCCTGGCGAGAAATTGGATCTGCGTTCCTTGGGGCTGGGTCGCTACCCTCTACGGGATGTCGCGCAGCGCCGCATCGCGGCGGAAGCTGTTATCGGGGGCATCAAGTACGCTCCGCTCGACGAACGCCGGCGGGTCACGGATCATCTCGAGACCCTGGTCGAAGGCTTGCCCGACGACCTGATGCTCGATGAAGCAGCGATCCGCTCCGCCAGTCCCTCGGTGGTCCGTTTTGGCGCGCATACGGTGGATCATCCCATCCTTTCGCGTCTGGACGAGGGCGCGGCGCGGCGGCAGATCGTCCAGGGCAAGGCGGATGTCGAAGCCATCATCGGAGAAGAGGTCCGGTTGTTCGCCTACCCGAACGGCAAGGCGGGGGAGGATTATCTTCCCCGCGATGTGGATCTGGTTCGTAACGCCGGTTTTCGCGCCGCGGTAGCCACCGATTGGGGTGTGGCGCGGACGCGCTCCGACCTATTCCAGTTGCCGCGCTATACACCTTGGCGTTCCGATTGCCTTGGCTTCAGCTTGCAGATGCTGCGCCATTACTGGCAACAACGTGGCGCCTGACCGGGATGACGGGCGTGCTCCGCGGTGGGGATGGGGGAGTGCGCTCCGATGGGTCGCTTGAACCCCACGCTACGTCAGCTGCGGGTCTTCGTCTCGGTCGTGGAGAGTCAGGGCTTCACGCGGGCCGCCGAAGCGCTGCACCTGAGCCAACCCGCGGTCTCCATTCAGGTCAAGCAGCTCGAAGCGACCGCCGGCATGCCATTGTTCGATCAGATCGGGAAAAAGATCTTTCTGACCGAGGCCGGCGAGGTATTGTACGATTGCGCTCGCAACCTCTTTGCCGAGCTCGAGGATGCGGAAGAACGGATCAACGCGCTGAAAGGCGTCAAGGCAGGACGCCTGCGGATTGCGGTGGCGACCACGGCCGGCTATTTCGCCACGCGCATGCTGGCGGAGTTCGCGCGGCTTTATCCCGAGATCGTGATCCGCCTCGACGTGACCAACCGCGCCAGCCTGCTGGCCCAGCTCGACGCGAACAGCCAGGATATGGTGATCATGGGCGAGCCTCCGCCCGGACGTGATCTGCTGGCCACCGCTTTCATGGAGAACCCCTTGGTGGTGGTCGCCGCGGCGGACCACCCCTGGGCGGGGCGCAAGCGGATCCCATTGTCCGAGTTGCAAGCGCAGCGTTTCGTCGTGCGCGAACCGGGTTCGGGTACCCGCGCGGCGGTGCAGCGCTTTCTCGATGCCGAAGGGGTCGGCGTGCAGTTCGCGATGGAGATGAGCAGTAACGAGGCCATCAAGCAGGCCGTTCAGGCCGGACTTGGACTCGGCATCTGTTCGCTGCACACGCTGGAACTGGAGCTCGAGACCCGGCGTCTGGTAGTGCTCGACGTGCACGGATTTCCCGTGATGCGCTACTGGTATCTGGTGCAGCGCGCCGGGAAGAGATTGTCGCCGGTCGGCGCGCTGTTTCGTGATTTCGTTTTGAATTCCGAGCGGCGGGTCGACGCCGGAGATTGACCGGGATAGCCCCGGCGACTCCCGTTCGCGGGACGAAAAAACAGGGCGATCGCGCTTTAATGCCATTGACGTTGACTAGCGCAGGCCCGATCAAGCGCAGCGGATCGGGCAACCGCGCCAAGCCTTTGAAATCAGGAAACCTCAAGTTGAAATTAAGCGCGATCGCCCCGATGAAAAGCCGTTCGGGCTTGACAAGCCGGTTTCGCTCGTGCAAAATGCCGCCTCTTTTCGGAGGGGTTCCCGAGTGGCCAAAGGGATCAGACTGTAAATCTGACGGCTCCGCCTTCGGTGGTTCGAATCCACCCCCCTCCACCAGATAACAACGGATCGGGCTGAGTCCGGAATCGAACGGTTTTTTCGGCGGGTGTAGTTCAACGGTAGAACCTCAGCCTTCCAAGCTGATGACGTGGGTTCGATTCCCATCACCCGCTCCAGTTCGTGTTTTTGCCCAGATAGCTCAGTTGGTAGAGCACACCCTTGGTAAGGGTGAGGTCGGCAGTTCAAATCTGCTTCTGGGCTCCATATTTCTTGTTTGGCGTGCGACAGCGCGCGAATTTGTCTTAACTATAGAGTTCATTCGGAGAATTTGGGATGTCCAAAGAAAAATTCGAACGCACAAAGCCGCACGTCAACGTCGGCACCATTGGCCACGTCGACCACGGCAAGACCACCCTGACGGCGGCGCTGACGAAGGTATCGGCGGAGCAGCAGGGGGGCGAGTTCAAGGACTACGCCGACATCGACAACGCACCGGAAGAGCGCGAGCGCGGGATCACCATTGCGACCGCGCATGTGGAATACGAAACCGACAAGCGTCACTACGCCCACGTCGACTGCCCGGGCCACGCGGACTACGTCAAGAACATGATCACCGGCGCGGCGCAGATGGACGGAGCGATCCTGGTGGTATCGGCGGCCGACGGCCCGATGCCGCAGACGCGAGAGCACATCCTGCTGTCGCGCCAGGTGGGCGTGCCGTACATCGTCGTCTACATGAACAAAGCCGACCAGGTTGATGACGAAGAACTGCTCGAGCTGGTCGAAATGGAGATTCGCGAACTGCTCGACCAGTACGAATTTCCGGGAGACGACACCCCGGTTGTGATCGGCTCGGCGCTGAAAGCGCTGGAAGGCGACACCTCGGATATCGGCGTGCCGTCGATCCTGAAGCTGCTCGAAGAGATGGACAACTACATCCCCGAGCCGGAGCGAGACATCGACCAACCGTTCCTGATGCCGATCGAAGACGTCTTCTCGATCTCCGGGCGCGGGACCGTGGTCACCGGTCGTATCGAGCGAGGCGTAATCAAGGTAGGGGAAGAGATCGAGATTGTCGGCATCCGCGACACCCAGACCACCACCTGCACCGGCGTGGAAATGTTCCGCAAGCTGCTGGACGAAGGCGTGGCGGGAGACAACGTGGGCGTACTGCTGCGCGGCACCAAGCGAGACGAAGTTGAGCGCGGGCAAGTACTGGCGAAGCCGGGGACGATCACCCCGCACACCCACTTTGAAGCCGAAGTGTACGTACTGAGCAAGGAAGAAGGGGGGCGTCACACCCCATTCTTCAACAACTACCGCCCGCAATTCTACTTTCGCACCACCGACGTTACGGGCGCGGTGGAGCTGCCGGAAGGGACCGAAATGGTCATGCCGGGCGACAACGTCAAGATGACCGTCAAGCTGATCGCGCCGATCGCGATGGAAGAAGGGCTGCGCTTCGCGATCCGCGAAGGGGGGCGCACGGTCGGCGCTGGCGTCGTTTCGAAAATCATCGAGTAAGTACATCTTAATTGATACAA
>JALVEB010000100.1 GCA_027008705.1 Sedimenticola sp.
CTTCGGCCTGATGGCGCCTCACCTCCCCTCGCTGAAATCGAAACTGTCGAAATAGAGGCGATCGGCGGGCAAGCCCCGCGCCAGAAAAGCTTTCTTGCCGGCCTCGATCATTGGCGGCGGACCACAGAGATAAACGTCGTAACCGGAAAGGTCGGGGTGTTCGCGAGCGACGACTTCGTGAACCCAGCCGGTTTCGCCTGACCAGTTGTCTTCGGTTTTGGGCTCCGAGAGCACCGGGATGTAACGAATCCAGTCGTGGTCTCTCGTCCACTGTTCCGCGAGCTCCCCCATATACAGGTCTTCACGGGAGCGGACGCCCCAATAGAGCTCTATCGGGCGTTGCAGGCCGGTTTCGATGGCGTGCTCGATCATTGCCTTGCAGGGGCCGAATCCGGTGCCGCCCGCCATCATGATGATCGGGCGATCGCCCTCCTCCCGCAGGTAGAATCCGCCATGCGGCCCCTCGATGCGCAGCATGGCGCGTTCCTTCAGGTCGTGAAAAACGTAATGGGTGAAATAGCCGCCCGGAACTTCGCGAATATGCAGCGTCAGGAACTCATCGTCATGCGGCGCGTTGGCGATGGAGAAGGCCCGTCGCCGCCCATCCCTGAGCAGAAATTCGATGTACTGGCCGGCGAGATATTGCATGCGCTGCGATTCCGGCAATTTGAGCTTGACCAGCATAACGTCGTGACTCATCCGCTCCAGCGCCTCGACGCGAGCGGGCGCGATCTTGACCGGAATCGCGGCCTCCTCCTCGACCAGTTGAACGTCGATCACCAGGTCGCTGAGCGGTCGCGCGGAGCAGAACAGCACATCCCCCTCGGCGACATTCCCCTGCTTCACCGCCTTGGGCTGCCGGGGGTACCGGTATTCGCCCTCCACGACCTTGCCGGCGCAGGTTCCGCAAGTCCCGTTGCGGCAACCATACGGCAAGGGAACGCCGTGGCGGATGGCGGCGTCCAGCACCGGCTCATCGTCTTCGACCGTAAAACTCTGTCCGTTGGCCTGAATCGTCACGTTATAGGTCATGGCATCCATCCATCTTGGGTGGTTCGAGAACGCGACAAGTATATACCCCATCGTTACAGCACACATGATGGGTTTCGCTTCGCTCAACCCATCCTACGCAACCACGAGGTAATCTGTAGGATGGGTTGAGCGAAGCGAAACCCATCAAAACAAACTCATGCCGCCTTACCCTGATCATCCAGCAGATTCATGATCAGCCGAATCAGCACCTCCTTCTGTTTCGGGTCAGATTCCGCCACCAGCAGGGTCAGCGCCGCCAGCCCGGTATCGTTAACGACGGGCTGTCCGTCCGCATCGAACAGCCTGCCGTTACGGTTCAGAAAATCGACAAACAAAAAGGCCGCGCTACGCTTGTTACCATCGGCAAAGGGATGATTCTTGACCACAAAATAGAGCAGATGCGCCGCCTTGCTCTCGATGGTGGGATAGGCCGGTTCACCGAAGACGCTCTGCTCCAGATTGCCGAAGATCCCCGCCAGGCCGTCATCCCGTGGACGGGCGAACAGTTCCGTGGCCTCGCCGCGCGCCATCAGCTCCTGCTTGAGTCGGGCCAGGTCGGCCATGGCCGCCTCCGGTGACGGCAGTTTTCCGCCCTTGTGGCCCGCGGGTTCTTCCAGCAGACCCTCGTCGTAACGCTGTAGCCACAGGAAGGTCTGGGTATAGCGGCCGATGATCTCCACCAGCCCGCGCCCCGCATCGGTATCCAGCGCCGGGGAACGAGCGGCCTTCCTCACCAGTTTCAGCGCCTGCTCCAGCTCCCGGGCGTTCTGCTCCAGCCGCTGGCGGTTGATGGCATAGCCCTTGACGAGGTAGTCGCGCAGGCGCTGGGTGGCCCAACGGCGAAACCGAACGCCCTGTCTCGAGTTCACCCGGTAGCCGACGGAAATAATGGCATCCAAGTCATAGTGTTTCAGTCGGCGCCGAACCTCCCGCTTGCCCTCTTGGCGAACCACTAAGAATTCCTTAGTAGTTGAAGATTCTTCCAACTCCTTGTCTCGAAAGATGTTTTTCAGGTGCATCAGCACATTTTCAGGCGTCGTATCGAATAGTTCCGCCATCTGCCGCTGCGTCAGCCACACGGTTTCCTGTTCCAGGCGTACATCGATGCGGTGGTCTTCGGTCTCATAGATCAGAATATCGTTTGCCTGGTTCTCCATCAGGCGGCCTCCTTGCTATCCGGTTTCGCCAGCCGCATCCGGCCGGTGAGGAGCTGCTGCATCATGCCCTGCTTGATGGCGCGGGTCTTGTCGCGGCGGGCTTCGAGGGTGGCGATTTCGGCGTCCATATCGGAGAGGATCTGGGCGATGGCGGTTTGTTCTCCCATCTCCGGAATAGCAAATTCGCTAGCCTCAATGTCACGAGGCCTAAGGTTATTTATACTTGATCCGGAGAGGACGATATTGACAAACTCACGAAACCTTTTTGTCTTAAGCAGATAAGAGATGAGCTTCTGGCACTGCTGCAGGGCGTCCAGCTCTTCCTGGATTCCCGCTTCCGCGGGAATGACGGTGCTCTTTTTGATCTCGGTGACGCGGGCCTTGAGGCTGGTCTTGGTGATCTTGCCCTTGTCGGTCTTGGCCTCTTCCAGCAAGCCGTCCTCGCCCGAATGCTCTTCGATGAAGCTTTCCAGTTCCTGCGCGGCGACATCCAACTCGGCCTGGAGCTGGTCGATGTGCTTTTGCTCGTCGGCGAAGTAGCGGGCGACGATTAGATCTGGCGGAATGAGGTCGGTCTTGTATTTCTTGCGGCCGATGGTGAGGTCCGGGGCCTCCTTGTGCTTCTGGCCCTTCTCGGCCACCAGTTCGCGGGGCTTGGCGGCGGCCTCCCAACCGTCCTGGACGATGGCGTAGACATCGTCCAGCATTACTTCGGCCCAGTAGTCCATGAGGTGCTGGTAGATAGCGTAGGGGTCGATGAGGGGCGCGCTTTCGAATTGTTCAAGCAGGGCCTCGGACAGTTCGCGGATGAGCGCCTTGGGTTCGGTGTCGCCGTTCAGGCCCATGAGGCCGGGCCGGTGCGGATCGCGCCAGGCGTGGAAGCGTTCGAGGATGCGCTCGCGGAAGGCGGCGAACTCGGGGTGTTCGAGGATGGTGGGCTTGATGCGCTCCGGGGGAACCCGGGGGTGGCTGTAGGTTGGGTTCGCGGAGCGTAACCCAACGGGGTCGGTGGGTTGGCCGGGTTGTTGGGTTTCGCTGCGCTCAACCCAACCTACGGGTGATACGGGTGGTATGGGTGATACGGGCGCTGGGGCGAAGAGGGTGTGGCGCAGGGTTGGGAAGACCTGCCAGTAGTCTTGCAGGGCGTCGATGTCGCGGTTGGGGATGCCGCCGCTCAAGTGGGCGTGGAGGTCGTGCAGGTCCTCGGGCTCGCTGGAATCGATGTAGCGCGGGATG
>JALVEB010000101.1 GCA_027008705.1 Sedimenticola sp.
AATTCGGTGGCGCGGCCACCTTCTTCGAGTTTGCCGGAAACAGCGATATCTGCCTGTATATCTGATGAAACCGGCGGGGAGTCGGCCCGCCAACGCGGGTTTCTCCTCCCGCGATAGGCTCAGGAGGCCATCGAAGATGGCAAAAAGCCCGGCGGGGTGTTACCCGTCGGGCTTTTTTTGCGCGTGCTTGCAGTCCATTGTACTTTCGCATTCCGTCTGTTTTCAGAACGACTTGCTGATGCTCGCCCCGAGCAGGTTTACATCGGATTCGTAGCGCCCGGCGTAGGTGGCCGTGCCGTTGGCATCCGGGCCGCTTTGAATCGGGCCGTCGATCGTGCGGTCCTTGAATTTCACATACATGTAGGAGGCTTCGATGTTCCAGCCATTGTGCAGTTGATGCTTGATGCCGATGCTGAACAGGTGGCGGTCAGCGTCCGGCGTGCGCGCGCTGAAGTGCGCTTCGGGTTGCGGCGTCTCGTCGTAGGTATAGCCGAAGCGCAGTTGCGTGGCCTGGCTGATCTGGTAACTCACGCCGAGCCGATAGGCATTGACGTCATTCCATCCATTCTTGCTGGTGACGAGGGTGGTGTTGAACGGCGCCGGCGCCGAAACGACCAACTCGTCGAAATCGCTCCATCCGGTGCGTGTGATGTCGAATTCGACCGCAAGCGCGGCGTTGGCTTGGTAGCGCACGCCGACTTGCAGACGTGACGGGATGTTCAGGTCGGCGATGATCGGCAGGGCCGCCCCGGGCGCATTGAAGCTCCCGCTCATGTCGATGGTGACGGCCGAGCGGTAGGCCGCGCCGAAGCTCCAGGAACCACTGTTCCACAGAACGCCGACGTTCCAGCCAAAACCCTCGCCTCCCCCGTCGATCGAGATCGCGGCGGTGTCGAAGACCACGGTGCGGGCATTGTAGTAGTCGAGCCCGCCTCCGATGCTTAGATTCTTATTGATACGGTACGAGAAGATCGGGCTGACATCCAGCAGCTCCAGCTTGGTGTTGGTGGCGACGCTTGGCGCCAGGGCGGGCGCGGGCGGGGTGAAGGTGCCGGGCAGCCAGTCGGTTTCGAGTCCGAAAGGAGCGCCGACGGTAATGCCTACCGAAACCCGTTCGGTTGGCTGGAATACGCCTTGCAGGAACGGAACGAAGACCGCGTCGTTGGATTCGCTGTCGAAGTTGCCGTTCGCCGTGGTCACCGACAGCCCGGGTTTTACCACCATGCCGCCCAGCGACAGGCTGTGCCCCCGATGGAAGCTCATAGCCGCGGCATTGTATGGAATGGCGCCCAATTCCTTGTGGTTTGCGACGATGGCGTTGGAGAGGGCCAGCCCCGCGCTGGAAAGCTCGGGAATGGCGAAGCCACTGGCAAGCGCGCCGCCGGGCAAGGCGGCGGCCAGGGCGAGGGCAGCAAGAGATCGGGACGGTTCGAATCGGGCCATGGTTCCTCCGAGGTTCAGCAGTGTGGCATGTCGGTTCACAGTAGCGTCGTTTTGTGGCATTTACGCAATGTTGGGCGCGCGCCGCGTGATGTATGCCTGTCACCCGTGAATTATTGGTTTTTCGAGGGCGACGAGTATCACCAGGCTAACGCTCATGACGTGGGGTGGCATCACCCCAAGACCATGAAAAAATCAACGACCTGGCTTTCTTCCACATTTCCACCTTTCGCAGGCTGGTTCAAGCGCAGCGGAACCGGCTGCGGCGGTGCCGCGCAATTGCGTCATTGCCCGATCCGCAGTACCTGATCGGGCCTACACCTTGCCTGGTCAATGCCATTTCAACGGTTGGCTGGGTAGTTGTCGTATTTTTACATTAACGCAAGCATAAGCGCTACAAGAGCGGATTGCCAGCGTCGGCGTGGACCGTGGCAGGTTGAAGAGGTATTGGTCTGCGGGGGCGCGGGTTCCCGCCAGGGCAATCGCGCTTCATTTCGTTTGACGTTTCCTGATTTCAAAGGCTTGGCGCTGTCGCCCGATCCGCTCGCTTGATCGAACCTACGGCCACATTGCAAAAAAAAACCGCTGTAGGCCGGTTCAAGTACCGCGGAACCGGCTGCGGTGGTGCCGCGCAATCGCGTCGCTGCCCGATTCGCTACGCTTGATCGGGCCTACGCCTTGTCAGGTCAATGGCATGTAAGCGCGATTGCCCTGGGGTGCCCGCGAATTGACAAGATAGGTGCGTTCACGCAACATTAGTCTGGCTTAATCTAAGTTATTGCTGGTTATTTTTTCCCAAACTACTGCCGGGGGGGTGGGTATGGCTGGAACTTCTATCTGGAGGTCTGCTGGCGCGGTGATGCTGTTGTGGCTGTCGTTGGTCTCGGGGGCGATGGCGGAACGCTTGAAACCCTTCATCCTGGCCGATGTTCAGCCGGGCTCGCTATCGGCAGTAGTGGAGCAGGTCTCGACGAAGCTCCGACAGGCGGGTTTTCGGATCGTTGGATCCTACGCGCCTTATGGTGATGCCTATGTCATTGCGGTGACCTCGCCAGAGCTGCTGCGTATCGCCAGGAAAGATCACAATGCCGCCTGGCTGGCGGCGATGCGCGTCGCGGCGACGCGGGTCGGCGGAAAGGTGCAGGTCAGCTATCTCAATCCGGCGTATTTCCGCCACGCATATCGAATCGAACCCTCCTTGTCCGCGGTGGCCGATCGCTTGCGCGATGCGCTCGGTCGGCATCTTGCCTTTGGCGCGCGTCGCATGACGGCGAAAAAACTGCGGCGTTATCACTATGCGTTCGGCATGGAGTATTTCGACGATCAAGTGGAGCTTGCCGATTATGACGACCACAAACAGGCCTTGCGCAAGGTACGTGAACAGATGCGCATGCATCGCGGCAAGGTCTCCCAGGTCTATCAGGTCGATATCCCCGGCACCAAGCGCACTCTGATTGGAGTGCAGATCAAAAAAGGTGACGGGGCCGACCAGCTCATCATGCAGCGTATCGACAAGAGCCGCTATCGCCACACCGCGCATCTTCCGTACGAGATCCTGATCGATGACGGCAAGGTGCTTGCGCTCCACCCCCGTTTCCGGATCGCGATCGATTTCCCTGACCTGAAGATGTCGGGTCAGCCGAGTTTCTTCCAGATCATCAACAGTCCGACCGCGATCATCCAGACCCTGACCGAGGCGGTAGGCGGCGAGAACAGTACCGAAGGTTCGGCGGATTTCTTCCGGGATTGAGCGCGGTTCGGGTGATGTCGCTCCAGGAGTCGGCCCCGTGCGGCCAGCCTTACCATGCTCGTGGGTCGACAGGCCGGCCCCGCGTTCCAGTTGCACGTCCCAGCTACGTTTTGAGATCGTGAAGGTTTCAGCGTAAATCAGGGGGGGCGTCAGGGTGTCGCGGGCCTGTGCAATAAGGCGGAGCTACCGCGACCTTCCAACGCCTGACGCATGATCAGCCGCTT
>JALVEB010000102.1 GCA_027008705.1 Sedimenticola sp.
ACCTCAGCTATCACTGGGGGTGGCGCGTGCATCCGCCGCGCGTATCGGTGATCGAAAACGCGCTGAAGAAGCTCGATGGCGTCAGTCTGCCGGATTGGGAACGCCAGGTATTCGGCAACACCCCTACCGCCAGCGAGGCCGACAAGCTCGCCGCGATCGCGAAGATCTCCAACCATGCGCCGGCCAAGATCATGTGGAATCAATTGCGCCGGCTCGACAGGCTGTCAAACAACGCCCAGATCTCTCTGCGTCGCAAGAAGCGGGCCCTGCGTCATGTCATGCGTAGGATTCGGCGCGCCTTCGATGACTGGAAAGACCGCACCCATCTGCCCACCGGCGTTGCCGAGGATCCGGATGCCGACATCACCCTGTTCTACGCCAACAACACGATCTACGGTCATGTGCGTGGGATGGTCGGCGACAACCAGGCCGAGTTGCCGCAGTGGAAGCTGCGTGGTCAGGAGATCCGCGTCAAGCTGATCAACGGTGACTACTACACTCATGGATACACCAATGTGGACTTCGGTGGCCAACGTGGCTGGGAGAACCTGTTCCAGTCGACCATCGACGTCGGTGGTTCCGGTCCCTGGTTCACCTTCGGTCGCTTCCACTATTGGTTCAATGCCGGCGCGCCGGGCGTGCCCGCCCTGCTGATCACGGTGCCGCCGGCGACACGGCAAAATGGCAGGGATGTCTTCGGTGAGCATACCGTGGATTTGCACATGAACTTCGAACCGTCGCGGCGTCTGCGCATGTACCAGTTCGACCCGCGTCATCACGAGGTCGCGGTCTGGTCCGTGCACTGAGCGGATCCCGGGAAGCAGCAGGGGCGCCGGCCTATCGACCGGCGCCCCGATGACAGAGGAGATTTTCCATCATGAAGAACATCCCGGCGACGTTTCGGATGTCGCCTCGCGGCGGGTCCTGCGCTATCGCGCTGGCCTGCGCGGCCTTGCTCGTCGCTCCCGGCGCTCCCGCCGCGGACGACGAGCTGGAGGCCATCCGCGCCCAGCTCAGCTCGGTCTGCCGACACAAGACGCCTACCGAGGGCCGCTTCAAAAAGAGCTGGTTGCATGTGCGCGTCCCCGATGTGACGCTGACCAACCGCTACGGAAAACCCGTCGAACTGGCGCCGCTGATCGAGGATCACTCGACGGTGGTGCAGTTTATCTTCACCACCTGCACCACGATCTGTCCGGTATTGACCGCCTCGGTGCGCAAGGTGCGCGAGCAGCTCGCCGAGCTCGACCCGGACCTGCGTTTCGTCTCGATCAGCATCGATCCGGAGCAGGACACCCCGCGCCGTCTGCGGAACTACGCCAAGCGCTTCGGCGCCAGCGGCCGCTGGACCTTCCTTACCGGCGACCGTCACGATATCATGCATGTGCTCAAGGCGTTCGGCGCATACTATCCCGGAAACAACAAGATGTACCATAAGCCCTATACCTTTCTGAAAGCCGGCAAGGGCAGCCGTTTCGAACGCATCGACGGTCTCATGGGCGGGGCCGATTTCGTTGCCGAATACCGCCGTCTGATGCAGCCGGCGATCGCATCCGCCAAGCGTTGAGGCCGACGTGATCCGGAGACTCATCTTCCTGCTCGCTGGTTCGATCTTTTGTGTTGTGGCACTGGCCGCGCCCGATATCGAACTCGGCAAGCGGCTCTACGAGCAAGGCCTGACCGCGGACGGCAAGGAGGTCACCGCGGTCACCCAGGGCGATATCGAATTCAGCAGCAGCCAGTTCAGTTGCGCCAATTGTCACCGGCGCAGCGGTTATGGCTCGTCCGAGGGTGGTCAGTTCGTGCCGCCGATCACCGCCTCGTACCTGTTCAACAAGCGCGAATGGCATCGCAGCTACCTGTTCGACAAGATGTTCAAGGAAGAGCAGCCGGCCAGCTTCTGGGCCAAGATCCGTCAGCCACGCGTGCGCCCGGCGTTCACGCGCGAAACCCTGGCGAGGGCGATCCGCGAGGGCGTCGATCCGAACGGCAAGCCTATGGATCCGTTAATGCCGCGCTTCCGCATCGGCAAGGAGGACATGGATAACCTGCTCGCCTATCTCGCCACGCTTGGCACCCAGGTGGCGCCGGGGGTCGATGACAAGGTGATCCATATCGCGACCATCGTCGGCGACGGCGTCGACCCGGGCAAGCGCGACGCCATGCTGGCGACCATCGAAGCCTTCAAGGACTGGATGAACCTCGATACCCGGGGCGACCTGCGCAATCCCCGGTTCTCGCCGCATTACCGTTCCGACCTCATCAAAGGCTACCGTCTGTGGGACATCCGCGTCTGGCGGCTGCACGGAGACCCGGCCAGTTGGCCGGCGCAGCTCGATGCCTATTATCGAGAGCAACCGGTGTTCGCGGTGCTCAGCGGCATGGTGCAAGGGGCCTGGACGCCGATCCAGCGCTTTTGCCATCAGCATGAGGTGCCCTGTCTGTTCCCGATCACTGACCAGCCCGCGCCCCGACCCGACTACTACACCTTTTACCTGACCCGGGGCTTGCGCCTGGAGGCCGATGCCTTGGCCGAAAGCCTGAAAGAACAGCTCCAGGGCGGCGAAACCATCGTGCAGCTGCATGCCGCCTCGGGCGCCGGCCAAGTGCCCGCGCAGGCATTTCGCGCCGCTCTCGGTGATCAGAAGGTGTCCCTGCAAGACCGCGCGTTCAGCGATGAAGACGGGTTGAAAAAACAGCTCGAAGCGCTCGTTGCGCGCAAGAAGCAGCCCGACTACCTGGTGATCTGGCCCGGTCGGCATGGCGGCGAGGTGGTGGACTGGCTGCTCGCCCATCCGGCCATCGCCGGCGAGATCTATCTGCCCTCGTCGATCGCCGCCGCGTTACCCGAGAAACTCCCGCCGGCGCTCGAAGAACGGCTCTATGTGACCTGGCCCTATGAATATCCCGGCGCCTATCATCCGCGTGCCTTCCGCGTGCGCGCCTGGTTGCGCTCGCGCGGGCTCGATATCCCCTATCCGCGCATCCAGTTCGATACCTATTATGCGTTGACGATCCTGCAATACGGCCTGGCGCACATCGTCGACCATTTCTCGCGCGATTATCTGATCGAATACATCGAACACGAGGCCGAGAACGCGCTGAATCCCGGCACCTATCCACGCCTGAGTCTGGGACCCGGGCAACGCTTCGCCTCGCGTGGGGCCTACATCATGCGTCGCAACTCGCTGGACCGCTATCCCCTGACCCGCGCCAGCGAATGGATCGTGCCGGACAGCGGCGATTGAGTTCCTCGTCCGGGGGAATCAATCGCGGCGGCGCAACGTATCGATGATGGCGCACCCGCCGTGGCGCGCCCCCGGCCGGCGACAGCCCTCGATCAGCCGCTCCAGCGCCTTGTGCATGGCATTGAGATCGGCGATGCGCCGCTGGATCTCCGCCTGCCGGGCCTCGGCGATGCGTCGCGCCTCCTCGCAACCACGGGAATCGAACGTCAACAGCTCCCCAATCTCGCGCAGCGTGAAGCCGAGTCGTTGGGCGCGTTTGATGAACCGGATGCGTCCGACCGCTGCTTCCGGATAGCGGCGGTACCCCTGCGTCGGGCGCGGAGGTTCCTCGATCAGGCCGATGCGCTGGTAGTAGCGGACTGTCTCGACAGGCACGCCGGCGGCCCGCGCGAGCGCGCCGATCGTCAGTCCTGGGGCGGCTTCTTTCCTGGGATTCATCGTCTGTCCCGCAGTGGTATGAGCATAGGGGGGTAGCCCGGATTTCTCACCATCCTTCTACTGCGACGACCCAATGGCACGCCCTGGCTGGCTTTCGCTCGGTCGGAGCGCTCGACATCGTGTCGGCTATGCCTGCGCGCTCCCCGGTCGCGAAAGCCAGCCATGACGCCCCCTGGATCCGTCTCGCTACGAACGCAGGTGAGAAATCCAGGCTAGCCGTGCGCCACCAACAGATAGATCACCAACAGAAAGATCGCGATCATGGTGCTGGTTTCCACCCAGTTGACCTTGCCGTCGTCCTGTACCGCTTTCCATAGCACCAGCATCGAGGGGAAGCCGAGCAGGATCGCGCTGGTGGTGTGGATGTCGATCGGGATTACGCCGTCGCCGCCGTCAAGCGCCGGGATCAGACCGAGCTGGGTAAAGGCGGCGAGCAGGATCATCGCGATCGGCAGCACCAGAAAGGGGACCTGGGTGATCGCGCCGGAGGCGTTGGCCATCGCGATACTGTATTTCCTCTGTACATGAGCGGCGCCGATCATGATAAAGGCGCCGGCGGCCGAGAACAGGCTCAGCACGATGGCGCCGAACATCTCGGGATAGCCGGCGTGACGCAGCCGGGTGACGAGGATATCGGCGAATTCACCGACCGAGTGGCCGCCGACCACCGAGATCGTCAGTCCGGCGAGGCCGAAGCCGATGATCGCGCTCAGCGGCATCAGCGTCGCTTCGCCGGTGTTTTCCAGCGGCACGTCCTCGACCGATTGCGGCGCATGGGCGCCGGAGAAGCGCTTTACCAGACGGGTCGTCGCGACCACCTGGATGAGCAGCAGCACGGCGCCGAAGACATAGAGATCGGTGACGTTCAGCGAGGGGGCGCCGCCGCCCCGCACCGCGAAGGCCTTCATCAACAGCATCACCACGCCGAGGCTGAAGAATACGCCGGCGGCGGCCGCGTAGAGATCGGTGCTGAGGCCGACCAGGGGTTTCGGCAGCGAGGCGTTGCCCTCGACATCGCGCGGCAGCAGGCCGCAATAGAGTCCGAACGCGGCGGCGCCGACGTGCAACGTCAGCACGGTGACGATGAAGCCGACACGCGGCGTCGCCATCAATACGAAGGCGAGCATCACCAGCTCCGGGATGTTGCTCGACAGGCCGGCCATGGTGCCGGCGACGAAGGCGTTGGTCTTTTTGCGGCGCGCATAGCCGTCGACCGCCTTGATCATCATCTCCGACGAGCTGAACACGATCATCAGGCCGCCGACGCCGAGCAGCAATCCACGGGTCCAGCCTTCGCCGTGGAGCAGGAAGCTCGCGATCGCGACGAGAGCGACTCCGGCGATCAAAAGCCACAGCCATGTTTTTCCCTGGTGTGAGGTGTCCGCCATTGTTGTCATCCCCGGTTGGTAATCCGGGACGCATGATAGCAGGCCGGGGCGCGCTGCGTTATGCTGTGGGGATGGCGTTGCTCTACTCCCTGATCGAGTCCCCCGGCCACCCGGATCTGTCGGCCCTGTATCGCGAGCTCGGCCTGGAGGAACTCCGCTTCGGGGCGATGCGCAAGGCGATCGCCAGCCTGAAGCGCAAGCCGCCCGATTTCGTCGTCGGCGAGTTCTTCTACGGTTGGGCCAACAACTATGCCGGGGTCAATCTCTCGAATCTCGACGTGTTTCTGTACAGCCTGCAGAAATACGCGCCGACGGCGCGGGTGATCGTGCTCGCCGGCAAGAATGATCTGCCGCATGTCGACAAGCTCGCGGCGCTGTTCCCGCTGCATGCGGTGCTGGCGCAGCCGGTAGCCGCCGAGGCGATGCGCGAGGCTCTGCAAGATCGCTGACAGGCGCTGATTGCACTCCTGCGCGCCGTATCGCGCGCTGCGCCGCCCCCCCTGCCTGTGGTACAATTCCCTCCTTAAAATCTCAGAATAAGGCCGTAACGCAAGCTTACGGACGGATTGCATGACAACGAGCGAGTTCGCCAAAGAGATCCTCCCGGTCAACCTCGAAGACGAGATGCGGCAGTCCTATCTGGACTATGCGATGAGCGTCATCGTCGGGCGCGCGCTGCCCGATGCGCGCGATGGGCTGAAGCCGGTGCATCGCCGCGTGCTCTACGCGATGAACGAACTCGGCAATGATTGGAACAAGCCGTACAAGAAATCGGCGCGCGTGGTCGGTGACGTGATCGGTAAATATCATCCTCACGGCGATACCGCGGTCTACGACACCATCGTGCGCATGGCGCAGCCGTTTTCGCTGCGTTACATGCTGATCGACGGGCAGGGCAACTTCGGCTCGGTCGATGGCGACGCCCCGGCGGCGATGCGCTATACCGAGGTGCGCATGGCCAAGATCGCGCACACCCTGCTCGATGATCTGGACAAGGAAACCGTCGATTTCGCGCTGAACTATGATGAATCCGAGTCCGAGCCGGTGGTGCTGCCGGCGCGTTTCCCGAATCTGCTCGTCAATGGCTCGTCCGGCATTGCCGTCGGCATGGCCACCAACATCCCGCCGCACAATCTGCGCGAGACGATCAATGCCTGCCTGGCGTTGATTGAGGATCCCGATCTGGACATTGACGCCTTGATGGAATACATCCCCGGCCCCGATTTCCCGACCGCCGGCCTGCTCAATGGCACCCAGGGCGTGCGCGAGGCCTACCGCACCGGGCGTGGCCGCGTCTACCTGCGCGCGCGCGCCGGGATCGAGGATATCAACGAGCAGCGTCAGCGCATCGTCGTCACCGAGTTGCCCTATCAGGTCAACAAAGCGCGCCTGCTCGAGAAGATCGCCGAGCTGGTCAAGCTGAAGCGCATCGAGGGGATCAGCGAGCTGCGGGATGAATCCGACAAGGACGGCATGCGCATGGTCATCGAGCTGCGCCGTGGCGAGGTGGCCGAGGTGGTGCTGAACAACCTCTACCAGCAGACCCAGATGCAAACGGTGTTCGGCATCAACATGGTGGCGCTGGTCGACAAACAGCCGCGTCTGCTGAATCTCAAGCAGCTGTTGGAGTTCTTCATCCGCCATCGGCGCGAGGTCGTCACCCGGCGCACCGTCTACCTGTTGCGCAAGGCGCGTGACCGGGCCCATATCCTCGAGGGCCTGGCCGTCGCCCTGGCCAATATCGACGAGGTGATCGCGCTCATCAAGGCCGCGCCGAACCCGGCCGCCGCGCGCGAGGCGCTGCTTTCGCGGACTTGGCGCTCCGGCATCGTCGAGGCGATGCTCGAACGCGCCGGCGCCGAGGCCTCCCGGCCCGACGACATGGCCCCTGGTTTCGGCCTCGGCCCCGATGGCTACCGTCTTACCGAGATTCAGGCCAAGGCCATCCTGGACCTGCAACTGCATCGCCTCACCGGACTCGAGCAAGAGAAGATTCTGAAGGAATATGAAGAGATCCTGAAGAAGATCGCGGATCTGCTCGAGATCCTCACCAACCCGGATCGTCTGATGCGGGTGATCCGCGAAGAGCTGATCGCCTTGCGCGACGAGTTCGGCGACGAGCGCCGCACCGAGATTCTCGAACGCCGCCTCGATCTGACCCTGGAAGACCTGATCGCCGAGGAGGATGTCGTCGTCACCCTGTCCCACGCCGGCTACGCCAAGGCGCAGCCGCTCGATGTCTACCAGGCGCAGCGCCGTGGCGGCAAGGGCAAGACCGCGACCGCGACCAAGGATGAGGATTTCATCGACCAACTGTTCGTCGTCAACACCCATGACACCATCCTGTGTTTCTCCAGCCGGGGCAAGCTGTACTGGCTGAAGGTCTACGAACTGCCGCAGGCCGGGCGCAATGCGCGCGGCAAGCCGATGGTCAATCTGTTGCCGCTGGAGGATGGCGAGCGCATCAGCGCGGTGTTGCCGATCCGCGACTACGATGAAAATCAGTACGTCTTCATGGCCACGCGCCAGGGCACCGTGAAGCGCACCCCGCTGAGCGATTTCTCGCGCCCGCGCGCGAACGGCATCATCGCCGTCGATCTGCGCGATGGCGATGAATTGATCGGCGCGCGCCTGACCGATGGCAGTCACGACATCATGCTGTTCAGTACCGAAGGCAAGGCGGTTCGCTTCAAGGGATCCGACGTGCGTCCGATGGGCCGCACCGCCGGCGGGGTGCGCGGCATCCGCCTGGGTGAAGGCCATCGCGTGATCTCGCTGATCGTCGTCGAGCCGGGCGACGTGCTGTGCGTCACCGAAAACGGCTATGGCAAGCGCACCCCGGTCGATCAATTCCCGACCAAGGGGCGGGGCGGCAAGGGCGTGATCTCGATCCGCACCAGTGAGCGCAACGGCCGGCAGATCGGCGCCGTGTTGATCTGTCGCGATGACGACGAGGTCATGCTGATTACCGATGGCGGTACCCTGGTGCGCACGCGCGCGGCCGATGTCTCGGTGCTCGGACGCGGCGCCCAGGGCGTCAAGATGATCCGCCTCAGCAAGGGCGAGAAGCTGATCGGCATCGAACGCATCGAAACCCTGCCGGACGAAGACGGCGGCGAAAGCGCGTAGCGGACACAGGATCAAACTGGCCGGGAGAAGTCGTCGCCGCTCCCGCCAACCGTACTATCAACCCTTTACCCGGAAGCAGTCCATCATGAATCGACCCTACAACTTCAGCGCCGGACCGGCGATGTTGCCCCAAAGCGTATTGGAACAGGCTCAACAGGAGATGCTCGATTGGCGCGGCAGCGGCATGTCGGTGATGGAGATGAGCCATCGAGGCAAGGAGTTTCTTTCGATCGCCGAACAAGCCGAGGCCGACCTGCGCGAGCTGATGGGCATCGGCGACGACTACGCGGTATTGTTCCTGCAAGGCGGTGCATCCAGCCAGTTCTCGATGGTGCCGGTCAACCTGCTCGGTGAAAAATCCGGCGCGGATTACATCAACACCGGCGCCTGGTCGAAGAAAGCGATCGCCGAGGCCCGGCGCTACGGCGAGGTCCATATCGCCGCGACCACCGAGGCCGACAACTTCACCCGCGCGCCGGAGCAGAACGAGTTGCAGCTCGATGCCGAAGCGGCCTATGTCCATTACACCCCGAACGAAACCATCGGCGGCGTCGAGTTTCCCTATGTCCCGGAAACCAACGGCGTGCCGCTGGTCGCCGACATGTCCTCGACCATCCTCTCGCGCCCGGTCGATGTCTCGCGCTTCGGCGTGATCTACGCCGGCGCGCAAAAGAACATCGGGCCGGCCGGGCTCACCCTCGTCATCGTGCGCAGGGACCTGATCGGCCATGCGCGCGCCGGCCAGCCGACGATGTTCGACTACAAGACCCATGCCGACAACGGTTCGATGTACAACACCCCGCCGACCTACGCCTGGTACCTGGCCGGGCTGGTATTCCAGTGGCTGAAGGCGCTCGGCGGTCTCGAGGCCATGGCCCGCATCAATCAGCGCAAGGCGGAACTGCTGTACAGCGCCATCGATGCCTCCGATTTCTACTCCAACCCGGTCTCCATCGAGTCACGATCCTGGATGAATGTACCCTTCACCCTGGCTGATCCGGCGCTCGATCCGGTATTCCTCGACGAGGCCCGTGAAGCCGGCCTGCTGACCTTGAAGGGCCATCGCTCGGTCGGCGGCATGCGCGCGAGCATCTACAACGCGATGCCGGAAGAGGGCGTGCAGGCACTGGTCGATTTCATGGCCGATTTCGAAGCGCGCAACGGTTGAGGGGAAAACGATGTACAAGATTCAGACATTGAACAATATCTCGGTCGCCGGGCTCGACCGCCTGCCGCGGGATCGCTACGAGGTCGCCTCCGAGATCAGCCACCCCGATGCCATCCTGGTGCGCTCGGCCAAGATGCACGAGATGGAGATCCCCGACAGCGTCAAGGCCATCGGCCGCGCCGGCGCCGGCGTCAACAACATCCCGGTCGGGCGCATGACCGAGCGTGGCATCCCGGTGTTCAACGCCCCGGGCGCCAACGCCAACGCGGTCAAGGAACTGGTCATCGCCGGGATGCTGATCGCGGCGCGCAACATCGGCCCGGCGTGGGATTTCGCGCGCGCCCTCGAAGGCGACGATGCCGCCATCCACAAGGCCGTCGAGGCCGGTAAGAAGAACTTCGTCGGTTTTGAGCTGCCGGGCCGCACGCTCGGCGTCGTCGGTCTGGGCGCGATCGGCGTCAAGGTGGCGAATGCCGCGCGCGCGCTCGGCATGGAAGTGGTCGGCTATGACCCCACGATTACCGTGAAATCCGCCTGGCAACTCGAATCCGGCGTGCGTCAGGCGCTCAGTGTCGACGACCTGCTCGCGCGCTCCGACTTCGTCACCTTCCATGTGCCACTGGTCGATTCCACCCGCAAGATGATCGATGCCGAGCGCCTGAAACTGATGAAGCCGGGCTCGGTGCTGCTGAACTTCGCGCGCGACGGCATCCTTGACGACGAGGCCGTGGTGGCCTCGCTGGATGCCGGCCACAGCTACGCCTACGTCTGTGATTTCCCCAGCAATCTGCTGAAGAACCATCCACGTTGCATCACCCTGCCGCATCTGGGCGCCTCGACGAAAGAGGCCGAGGAAAACTGCGCGATCATGGTCGCCGACGAGATCCGTGATTACCTTGAAAACGGCAATATCACCAACTCGGTGAACTTCCCGGAGATCGAGCTGCCACGCGATTCCGGTCAGCACCGCATCGCCGTGGTCAACAGCAATGTGCCGAACATGGTCGGTCAGATCACCACCTCGCTGGCCGAATCCGAGCTGAACATCGTCGATATGGTCAACAAATCGCGTGACGATATCGCGGTCACCCTGCTCGACGTCGAGCGCGCTCCGACCGAGGCCACGCTCGGCCGGCTGCGCGCGATCGACGGCGTGCTCTCGGTGCGCTGCCTGGGCTGCGGAGAGTAGTCCGCGATGGCCGGGGTCGACGAACTCGCCGCGATCCGCCAGCGCATCGACGCGCTGGACGAGCAGATCCAGGAATTGGTCTCGCGTCGCGCCGAGGCCGCGCGGGAGGTCGCGCGGATCAAGCTGAAGGAAGACCCCGCCCCTCACTTCTACCGCCCGGAACGCGAAGCGCAGGTATTGGCGCGGGTCATGGAACGCAATCGCGGTCCGCTCTCGGACGAGACCATGGCGCGCCTGTTCCGCGAGATCATGTCGGCCTGTCTGGCGCTCGAACAGCCCCTGAACATCGCTTTTCTCGGGCCTGAAGGCACCTTCACCCAGGCTGCCGCGTTGAAGCATTTCGGGCATGCCGTCGGGACCACCTCGCTGGTCTCGATCCCGGAAGTGTTTCGCGAGGTCGAGGCCGGCAACTGCCACTACGGCGTCGTGCCGGTCGAGAACTCCACCGAAGGCGTCATCAGCCACACGCTGGACCGCTTCATGAACTCCCCGCTGCGCATCTGCGGCGAGGTCACCCTGCGTATCAACCACAACCTGCTCGGCGCCATGGAAAGCCTCGATCAGATCGAGCGCGTCTACTCCCACCAGCAATCGCTGGCGCAATGCCGGGGTTGGCTCGACCGCGAGCTGCCGCGCGCCGAGCGCATCGCTGTCGGCAGTAACGCCGAGGCCGCGCGCCGCGCGCGCGAGGAAGCGCGCGCCGCCGCGATCGCCAGCGAGACCGCCGGCGAGATCTACGGCCTGCGCGTGCTCGCCGAAAGGATCGAAGACGAACCTTGCAACACCACCCGTTTCCTCGTCATCGGCCAGGAAGACGTCCCGCCGAGCGGTAACGATAAAACCAGCCTGCTACTGGCCACGCGCAATGAGGCCGGTGGCCTGCATCGCCTGCTGACCCCGTTCGCGCAGCACGGCATCAGCATGTCGCGCATCGAATCCCGGCCTTCACGCCAGGGCGTCTGGGATTACGTCTTCTTCGTCGATGTCGAAGGCCATCGCGAAGATCCGGAACTGGCCGCCGCGCTCGACGAACTGGAACGCGAAAGCCGCGTCTGCAAGGTTCTCGGTTCTTATCCGAAATCGGTGCTGTAAACGTCCTCCGCGCATATGACAAGTCGCAGGCCCGATCAAGCGCGGCGGATCGGGCAGCGGCGCAGCCGGTTCCGCGGTACTGGAACCGGCCTACGAAGGTTTTTGGCCATGAGGGCAAAAGCATGATCCAGCCCAGTTGGAGACAATGCTTGCGCAAAAGGAGTCAGAAAGGCAAGAAAGGCCGACTGACGGAGCTTCTGAACACAGTGTTCATTCTGCCCATGCCAAAGATCATGCGCCCAGAAAATTGGCTCCCGGTCGATCCGGGTTACCTGCTTGGAAGAGCCGGATGCGGGAAATCCGCACGTCCGGATCTGTGAGGGTGAAAGCCAGCAATGGCTGATCTGCTCGACGAGCTCAGCCTTCGATCTC
>JALVEB010000103.1 GCA_027008705.1 Sedimenticola sp.
GACGAACGCCAGCAACACCAAGCGAATCAGTATGTTGCGACTGAAATGACGACGGAACAGAAG
This sequence comes from Sedimenticola sp., assembly GCA_027008705.1. GTDB lineage: Bacteria > Pseudomonadota > Gammaproteobacteria > Chromatiales > Chromatiaceae > JALSSX01. Next base: position 64 of record JALVEB010000103.1, read on the forward strand.
ATGCGTCACGATGGCGACCCCGTAATGACTTTGATCGATGACAGTCGCCTATTCTACCATAGCGGTTGGTCCTCTCCCGCCGCCGTCTACAGGAACCCCAGGGCAATCGCGCTTCATTTCGCTTGACGTTTCCTGATTTCAAAGGCTTGGCGCTGTCGCCCGATCCGCTCGCTTGATCGAACCTGCGCCCACATTGCAAAAAACCGCTGTAGGCCGGTTGTAACCGCCCTTGAGGGCCATCATGGGTACGCCGGATGACCACGTAGGGGGGTGCCCGCCAGCCCTGGGGACGATGCCAGGTCAGAGTGGCTTTCTCACCCATGCCAATGTCGGTCCAGGCCGTCTCGGGCAGGTCCTCGATACTCTCCAGCACCGGGCGCCTGGGAAGCCTCCAGCGAAAGCAGCACCTGGGCATCCGAGGCACCCCGGCGGCGACGCTTCAGGCAAATCGCCTCTCCAAGGCGCTTTCCCAGTTCCAACGGCTTGAACAGACGCCCAAGAAATACCCAACCGCCATGGCTCGTCAGCTTCTCATCGGTGAAATCAATGTCGATCCTGGCGGGGGATACTTGTATTCTTGGCATCGGCGCACCTGTGGGGTGAGGGCTTCGTCACCCGGCATTTTGCCGCAATCCCCACTGCGTGCGCCTTTTTTGTCATCTTCGGCAAGAAGTGATCCGGGAACCAAGGAAAACGGAGAAGCCGGTCGAAACGGTGACGAGTATAATCTCCCGACCCAGACTCCAGGAGCGCAGGAATGCAGACCAAGATCTACCACAATCCGCGTTGCAGCAAATCACGCCAGACGCTGCAACTGCTGCGGGACAAAGGCATCGAACCGGAAATCATCGAATACCTGAAGACGCCCCCGGACAGGAGCACGCTGGAAGCCTTGCTCGACCAGTTCGGCATGGAACCGCGCGAGCTGATGCGCCGCAACGAGAAGGAATACAAGGAACTCGGGCTGGCCGACCCCGCCCTCACCCGCGGCCAGCTGATCGAGGCGATGCTGGCTCATCCTCGCCTGATCGAGCGACCCATCGTGATCGCCAACGGCAAGGCCGCGATCGGGCGTCCGCCGGAACAAGTGCTGGACATCCTCTGATGTTCGCCCTGGTATTGTACTACAGCCGCTCCGGCGCCACTCGCGAGATGGCGCGGCGCATCGCGCGCGGGATCGAAGAGACTGGCATCGAGGCGCGCCTGCGCACCGTGCCGGAGGTTTCCGCCACCCCAGAGGCCGTCGCCCCGGCGGTGCCCGATGAAGGCGCGCCCTACGTCACCACGGACGACCTGCGCGATTGCGCCGGCCTCGCGCTCGGCAGCCCGACGCGCTTCGGCAACATGGCCGCGCCGATGAAGCACTTCATCGACACCACCAGCGGGCTGTGGCTCAACGGCGCGCTGATCGACAAGCCGGCCTGCGTGTTCACTTCCTCCTCCAGCCTCCATGGCGGCCAGGAAAGCACGCTGCTGACGATGGCCTTGCCACTGCTGCACCACGGCATGCTGTTTCTCGGCCTGCCGTACTCGGCGCCGGAACTTGCCACCACGCGCAGCGGCGGGACCCCTTACGGCGTCACCCATGTCGCCGGCGTCGACAGCGACCGGCCGCTGAGCGAGGAAGAGCAGGCACTGTGCCTGGCCCAGGGAAGACGGCTCGGCGAGACCATCCGCAAGCTGGATCCGGCACGTTGAACCGCATTGCGATTGCGCGCGCGATCGCGCTCGCCAGTTATCTCTCCCTGATCGCATGGATGGCGGCCTGGGCCATGTGGCTGCACCGTTCGCTGCATTTTCCGGTCGCGTTGGACCTGATCGTGACCGTGCTGCCGCTGACGGCGACGCTGTTCGGCATGTTGCACGGGCGCGTGCGCGCCCATCTGTGGACCGCCTACCTGTCAATGCTGTATGTGTTGCACGGCAGCGTCGAGCTCTGGGCCAACCCGGTGACGCGACAGCTTGCGCTGGTCGAGTTGGCGCTTGCGCTGACGTTGTTCCTCGCCTGCGTCTACTACGCGCGCTGGCGCGCATTGGAAAATCCACCGCCACTGGAGAAACAGCCGGATGGCGGATGAACCCCAGCTGACCCTGCCGCTGTGCCGGCCACCGGCCGCCGACTTTGACCAGTTCATCGCCAGCGCCAATGAGGTCGCGCTACACGCATTGCGCGCCTATCTCAGTGACGCGCCCCGCCAGCCCCTGTTCTTCCTCGCCGGCGAGCCCGGAAGCGGCAAAACCCATCTGTTGACCGCCGCCTGCGCGGAGCTGGAACGGCATCGCGGTCGCGCCGTCTATGTCCCCCTGGACGAGGCCGACCAGCTCGCGCCGGCCTTGCTGAACGGCCTGGAAAGCTGTGACTTGGTGTGTCTCGACGATCTCGACGCGGTGGCTGGTCTGGCGGAGTGGGAAGAGGCTGTCTTCCACCTCTTCAACCGCCTGCGCGAGGCCGGCCAGCGCTTGTTGATCAGCGCCCGCACCCTGCCCGCCAAGCTCTCGATCGCGCTGCCGGATCTGCGCTCGCGCCTCCAATGGGGCGCCAGTTTCCGTTTGCGTTCCCCCGACGACGACATCCGCGCGCGCATCCTGAAGGAACGCGCGGCGCGGCGCGGCATGCCACTGGACGACCACCTCATCGCCTACCTGCTCAAACGCCACGATCGCGACACCGCAAGCCTGATCGCCATCATCGAGCGCCTCGACCAGCTCTCGCTGGCGCGCAAAAAACCCGTCACCCTGCCGCTGCTACGCGAGGTATTGACGGAGCGTGACGCCTGAAAGCGAGCCCGGTCCGACGGAAACCCTGAACTGGCCGCCTACAAAAAAAGCCCCGTTCCACGGGGCTTTTTTGAACTGGTGATGCGTCAGAATGGAAACGTGATCAGGGGCAAGCCTTTCGATCCGAAGGAATCTTCCCGGTCAATTCAAGGAATTCGCCGAACGGACCCATGACGCCCATGGCTTCCATCTTGGGACCGTTGAACTTCAACTTGCCCGTGGTCATCGCGCCCATCGGGCCACAGCCCCAGCTTCCCTTGCCCATGCAGACCCAATCGTCATCGTCCGCGTACATCAGATAATCGACGTCATAATCGAGCTTTTCATGCTTCACCGCACCGCCATAGGTGCACTTCGCCTTGCCCCCCTCGTTGGAGATGACCAATTCGACCTGGGGGCTGTTCTTGCAGCTGCTACGGTACATGTGAATGACCTTGTAACCACGGCCGGCGTCGTTCTTGATCCAGTCTCCACCGAGTCCTTCGAGCAGTTTGTCTTGTTGGTTCCATGCCTTGCATGCCTCCGCGGCCCAGTCGGCCGACATGAAGGTAGCCGCCTGC
>JALVEB010000104.1 GCA_027008705.1 Sedimenticola sp.
GCGCGCGTGGCGCGTGTAGCTGGCGATTGGGCGTTCGCCGATGTTGTCGGCGTGGGCGAGATCCACCGGGATGCCCTTGCGGTTCAACGAACGCGTGACGGCAAGACTCGGTATCATGTCGCCATCCAACACCAGGACGGGGGTGGATGCGTTCTTCATGAGCGGACCGTCGCCTGGAGGACGTTCCCGCGTATGAGTGTTGCATGCCCATCAGGACGGACGCGCCGCCATGACGTGCAGCAGCGCGCACATGGCCCTTGGGGCTGGCATGGCTGTGGATTTTGGGTTCCAATGAATTGGGTGATTCCGTTTCTATTCATGGCGATAGGTATTCGTTTGATGGTTGCGATTTTTCAAGGTTTATTGTCGAAAACGTTTGCGCTGTTGCCCGATCCGCTGCGCTTTATCGGGCCTACGCCTCGGCGTGTCAATAGCATGTAAGCGCGATTGCTCAGGGAAGTGACGGATTTGTATCGCCCGGATCCGCTCGTCGAGAGTGAGAAGAGGCGCCTTCAGGATCCGCGTAGATTCTTTTCGCCTGATTCTACGGGGCGGGAACGGGAGTAGATTATTATGCGTGATTCTTCCAAGTGTACTCGTCGCCCATGAATTTTCGGATTTTCGAGACCGTTCCTCGGGCTCGTGGGCCAGGCGCGGAAACGAGTCAGCGCCCACGGGTGCGGGAGGCGGTCGCACAGTGGAGATTGTGATGAATTTCGTCAGACGCTTCAGCCATTTCTCAGGGATTCCTCCAGTTCCATTTTTCTGACTTTTTCAAGGTTCATTTCCAAGAGCTGTCGATTGAAGGAGATCAGATCGGCAACGAGACCAGCCAGATAGCTCATGAAACCCATCATCAGCAGTACGCCTCCAAGGACCAAAGACTGAAGATGGCCTCCTCCTCCGGTGGAGAAGTAGAAGTAGAGAAATCGAATGATTGGAATCAGTCCGATCACGCTCAACGCAGTACCCAGGTAGAAAAATACCCGTAGTGGCTGATACATCGCATACATGCGAATGATGGTGCCGAGCTGCCTTTTGATGAAGGCCGGCATGCTTTTGAAGAGACGAGATTCACGTGTCTTCGGGTTGGTGCGGACGGGAATGGATTCAACGGCCATATCTTTCTTCCCGGCCTGGATTACGGTTTCTATCGTGTAACTGAACGGAGACACGATGTTGGTGCGCAACGCGGCCTCGCGTGAAAAGGCACGGAACCCGCTGACCGCGTCGGGAACCCATACGCCAGCGAGTTTTCTCACGACTGCGCTGCCCAAACGTTGAAGCTTTTTCTTGAAAGGGGAGAAATGCGGAATCTTGTCGGTTTGACGGTCTCCGATAACGATGTCGGCGCGTTCCTCCAGTATGGGGCGAATCAGTTTGGGGATATCCTGGCCAGCGTATTGGTTGTCGCCATCGGTGTTGACGATGATATCCGCGCCAGCGTGCAGGCAGGCATCGAGACCTCTGCGGAAGGTACGCGCCAACCCCATATTGATTTTGTTGCGGACGATATGATCCACGCCAAGTTCCCTGGCCACCTCGATTGTGCGGTCTGAGCTGCCGTCGTCGATGATCAAGAGTTCGATCTCGTCAATACCATCAATCTTGCGTGGAATGTCCGCGACGGTCAGGGGCAAGGTTTTCTCTTCATTGAAGCATGGGATTTGTATGATCAGTTTCATTTCGATGTCTTTGCTCAAGTCGGATGAATGGAATCAGGTGTGGGGGCCGTTGATGATCGAGGGGGTACGGCTCGATATCATGACTACTCGTCGTATCAAGTGGATCGCGAAGTTGCTGGATCGACGAGTATACCCTCGGAATCCTTGAGCTTCCATGCGGTGGTGGATGTCGTCCAGGACTACATCACCTAAGCGACTAAGTGATTGATAAAGCTGGGGTGGCGCCCGCTCGGAAAATCTCGGAGGCCTGGCTGGGCTGGATCGAAAGTCCTGTGGATTTTCGCAGCCGGCGAACGCCTCGCCAGGGATGACGAAGCTGGATTTTACAGCAGAGCAGGGATTGCGAAGCCGTAAAGCCGACGCGGAGCCTACATGGATGTATTTGCGGCGTTTTTCCGAGCTGACGCCACCCTGGTCGAAACTTGGATGACGGGTACTGGGATGTCGTCGGGCTTGCGTTGCTCCGTGGCCGTGTCAGAATGATGGCGATTTTTTTCTTGCCTCTCCGGGTGATTTCGATGGATGCAATAGCGCTTGGCGTATTCGCAAGCCGGCTCGACGCGGTCTGCGACGAGATGGGCGCGGTGTTGCGTGACGCGGCGTTCTCGCCGAACATCCGGGACCGGCTCGATTACTCCTGCGCGGTTTTCGACGCGCAGGGCGGTTTGTGCGCCCAGGCGGCGCATATCCCAGTGCATCTTGGCAGCATGGCGTTCGCAATGGCCGGCGTGGTGGCTGGTTTCGATTGGCGCGATGGCGACATGGTGATCCTGAACGATCCCTATCTGGGCGGCACGCATCTGCCGGATGTCACCCTGATCGCGCCATTGGTCCTGGACGGGGTGTTGCGCGCTTTTGTCGTGAATCGGGCCCATCATGCCGATATCGGTGCCGAATCTCCGGGTTCAATGCCACTTTCCCGTCACCTCGACGAGGAAGGCGTGCTGATCCCGCCACGTCGCATCATGCGAAAAGGGCGGGTGCTCGGGGTGCTCGATGAATTGGTGGCCGGGCACCGTGATCCAAGCGCCTCGCGCGGCGATCTGGCGGCGCAGGTCGCCGCCAATCGCGCCGGCCGGGCGCAGCTCGGGGAGTTGGCGCGGCGCATGGGCGGGGATGTTTTTACCCAGGCGTTGGGCGAGCTGAATGCCTATGGCGAACGCTTGGCGCGCGCGGCGCTCGCCGATCTCCCCGATGGGGAGTACTCTTTCGTCGACTGGCTGGAAGACGATGGTCAGGGACACGAAGACCTCCGTATCCAGGTACGCGTCGGTCTCTCGGGCGGTGAGGTCAGGGTGGATTTCAGCGGTACGGCGGAACAGGTCGAGGGCAACGTCAATTGTCCGCTGTCGGTGGCCGCGGCGGGCGTCTATTATGTGTTTCGCTGCCTGATGCCGGCGCATACCCCGGCCTGTGCCGGCAGTTTCTCGATGATCCAGCTGAGCGCGCCAGCGGGATGTCTGCTCAACGCGCAACCACCGGCGGCGGTTGCGGCGGGCAACGTGGAGACCAGTACCCGGGTCGTCGACTGTCTGATCGGCGCGCTTGCCCAGGCGGTCCCGGATCGGATGCCGGCGGCCAGCCATGGCAGCATGAACAACCTTGCGATGGGTCGTCGTAAGGCGCCGGCATGGGATTACTACGAAACCATCGGTGGGGGCATGGGGGCGCATCGGCGGGGCGATGGCCTCGATGCGGTGCAGACCCACATGACCAACACCCTGAACACCCCGGTCGAGGTGCTCGAGACCCACTATCCATTGCGCGTGCGGCGTTACGCCATCCGGCGCGGCAGTGGGGGCGCTGGTTTTCATCGTGGCGGGGACGGCATCGTGCGCGAGTTCGAGTTCCTCCAGGATGCCGAGATCTCGCTGTTGACCGAGCGCCGTCGCCTCGCGCCATGGGGCGCGGAGGGCGGCCAGGCGGGGTGTCCAGGACGTAACTGCTTGAATGGACGGGAGCTTCCCCCCAAAACGCAATGCGAGCTTCGCGCGGGCGACCGGCTGTCGATCGAAACCCCGGGTGGCGGTGGCTGGGGCACTCCGCCCGAAACCACCGTAGCTGGAGAACGAAGATGTTGAATAATGAGCAGCGTACCGCCTGGAAAGGCTTTCTGGAGAGCGTTGAGGCGGATGATCTCCTCGACCCGCGCGACCGCCTGCTGGTGTGTTTCGCCGCCGCGTTGGCGCTGGATTGCGGCGATTGTCTGTACGCCCTGATTGATCAGAGTCCGCGTGTCGGGGTCTCACGCGAGGCGCTCGACGCGGTCGCGACACAGGTCATGCGCATGGCGGCACTGCACAAGCAGAGTGGCGCCGAGCGCGCGTTCCGCGAATACGATGCCCGGCGGGATCCATACTGAGATGTGTGGCATTTGTGGAGAGTTTCGGCTCGACGGCGGGCTGGCGGAGCCGGAACGCATCCGGCGCATGTTGACCCGCCTCGAACGGCGCGGTCCGGATGACGAAGGGCTGTACCATGACAATGCGCTGGCCTTCGGGCATCGCCGCCTGGCGGTGATCGATCTGTCCGAACGTTCGCGCCAGCCGATGGTCGACGAGGCGCTGGGTCTGGCGCTGGTCTTCAATGGCGCGATCTACAACTATCCCGAATTGCGCAAGGAATTGCGCGCGGCCGGTTACCGTTTTTTCTCGGAGGGTGACAGCGAGACCATCCTGAAGGCCTACCACCACTGGGGAGAATCCTGTGTCGAGCACCTGCATGGGATGTTCGCCTTTGCGATCTGGGACCGGCGTCGTCACCAGCTCTTTCTGGCGCGGGACCGGCTCGGCATCAAGCCGCTTTACTACAGCCTGGATGGCGATGTATTCCGCTTCGCCTCGAACACCCAGGCATTGCTCGCCGCCGGTGATGTCGATACGCGCCTCGACGCGGTGGCCCTGCACCATATGTTTACCCTGCATGCGGTTGTGCCGGCCCCGCGTACCCTGTTGCGCGGGGTGCGCAAGCTGGCGCCGGCTCACACCCAGACCCTGTCGGCGCGCGAAATCGGCGCTCCCCGCGCCTATTGGCGGTTGCATGCGCGCCGACCGGCGATCGAACTGAGCGAGCAGGACTGGATCGATACGATCCACGCGGCCTTGCGCGAGGCGGTGCGCCAGCGCCTGGACATCGCCGATGTGCCGGTCGGGGTGTTGCTCTCCGGCGGGCTGGATTCCAGCCTGCTGGTGGCACTGGCCGCCGAGGCCGGGGCGGAAGACTTACGCACCTTCTCGATTGGCTTCGAGGACGTGGCCGGCGAGGCCGGCAGCGAGTTTGAATATTCCGATCAGGTCGTCGCCCGTTACAATACCCGGCACCATAAGATCCATATTCCCAATGCCGAGGTGCTGCCGCGCCTGCCAGAGGCGGTGGATGCGATGGCCGAGCCGATGTTCGCCCAGGACGCGGTGGCCTTCTACCTGCTTGCCGAGCAGGTATCAAAAGAGATCAAAGTGGTTCAGTCGGGGCAGGGGGCTGATGAAGTCTTCGGCGGATATTTCTGGTACCCGCGCATGATGAACGAGATCATCGGCGAGCCGGTACAGCGCTTCCGCAAGCACTACTTCGACCGCGATCACGAGGAATTGATGGCGATGCTGACCCCGCGCTGGCGCGGCGAGGACTATACCACCGCCGATATCCAGCAACGCCTCGCCGAGCCTGGCGCCGACAGCCTGATGGACGCGATCCTGCGGCTCGACGTGACCACCCTGATCGTCGACGATCCGGTCAAGCGCGTCGACAACATGACCATGGCCTGGGGGTTGGAGGCGCGAGTGCCCTTTCTGGATCATGAACTGGTCGAACTGGCGATGCAGTGTCCGCCCGAGCTGAAACTGCGTGACAACGGCAAGTATCCGTTGAAAGCGATCGCCCGCGGCCTCTTGCCGGACGCCGTGATCGATCGTCCGAAAGGCTACTTCCCGATGCCGGCGCTGAAATATGTGCGCGGCGAGTTCCTCGACATGATGCGTGATGTGCTGAACTCGCGCGCCGCACGCGAGCGCAACCTGTTCTCGCGCGAGTACATCGAGCGCTTGCTGGCCGAGCCGGAGAAGCACCTGACGCGCATCCAGGGCAGCAAGCTGTGGCATTGCGCCTTGTTGGAACTCTGGTTGCAACGCGTGGTCGATCCTTTCTCTTCCGCCGGGGCGGAATAAACCCGGGGGTGGCGGGGACAAGCCCCTGGCCGCCCGGGGTATACTCGTCGCCCATGAATTTTCGGTGTAACGTAATGAGGATACGAACGATGGATGTACTCGAAAGAATCAGACAACAGGTCGAAAGCAACCCCGTCATCATCTACATGAAGGGCACGCCGCAGTTCCCGCAATGTGGGTTCTCGTCGCGCGCCGCGGCCGCGTTGCAGGACTGTGGCGAGAAGTTTGCCTATGTCAATGTGCTGGCCGATCCCGAGATCTTCGAAAACCTGCCGCGCTTCCAGAACTGGCCGACCTTCCCGCAGATCTATATCAACGGCGAGTTGATCGGCGGTTGCGATATCACCGAGGAGATGCACCAGAGCGGTGATCTCCAGAAGATGGTGAAGGAGGCCGCGAAGAACTGGCCAGCTGAGGATCAGGACGCCGGCTGATCCGGCAAAGGGTCCGCGCGTCGGTCCCACGCGTTGACGATGCGGCAGAACAACTCGGCGGTTTTGACCGTATCGTAGATCGCCGAGTGCGCCTCGTTGCTGTCCCACTCGATTCCAGCCGCGGCAATCGCGCGAGCCAGAACCGTTTGGCCATAGGCCAGTCCGGCCAGGCTCACGGTGTCGAAGGTGCTGAACGGGTGGAACGGATTGCGCTTGATGTTCGCGCGCCGCGCCGCCGCATGGAGGAAGCCCAGGTCGAAGGCAGCATTGTGGCCGACCAGGATCGCGCGCTTGCATCCGGTGTTGCGAATCTCCTGGCGGATCGGCTGGAACAGCCGCTCCAGCGCCTCGCGCTCGCCGACCGCGCCGCGTAGCGGGTTGTATGGATCGATGCCATTGAAGGCCAGTGCCTTTTCCTCCAGGTTGGCGCCGGCGAAGGGCTCGACGTGGGCGCTGATGGGTTCGCCGGCATACAGGCGTCCTTCGGAATCCATGCGCACGATGACCGCGGCGACCTCCAGCAGGGCATCGCGCTCGGCATCGAATCCGGCGGTTTCCACGTCGACCACCACCGGCAGAAAGCCCCGGAAGCGGTCCGCGATGCGGGGTTCGCCGTCGGCTCCGCTGTTCATGCGTCCTCCTGGCTCGTCAGGCTACTCATCCTTATTGAAACCATAGGGCGGTTCGGTGAGTCGGATCTCCGCGCCGTCTTGCGCGCCGACCCGCAACGGGCCGGCTTCGGCGGCCTGGATCTCGACGACTGCCAACGCTTCCGCGTCGCCGGCTTCATTGAGCACCGCGTCGACCACCTTCCCGCTGCCCTGCGCGGACTGGCCGGCCTCTGAATACAATGACGTGCCCGCGGCCGGGGCCTTGCCTCCGGCAATCACCCCGGGATACATGCGTCGCTTCAGTTTGCCCAGGTATTGCATCCGCGCGACCACCTCCTGCCCGGTATAACAGCCCTTGGTGAAGCTGACGCCGTCGATCAGCTGAAGATTCGCCATCTGCGGCACGAAGGCCTCGGCGGTGGCATCCCACACGCTCGGCACGCCGGCGCGGATATCGAGCAGCCGCCAGTAATCGCTGTCGACCGGGCTTGCCTGCTTTGCGAGCGCATCCCACAGCGGCTTCATCGCGCCGGGCGGGCCGATCACGAGAAAGCGGGGAAGCGAGCCTTCGGCGCGGATCACGGTGAAATCACCGTGGGTGGAGACGCCGTTCGGCGCTTCGGGAGCCGCGCCGAGTTGATCCGCGATCAGGGCGGGCGCGCAATCGCCGGCGAGGCCGATGCGTACCAAGTCGTCGCTGGCGTCGGCCAGCTCGACCTGGCTCATCAATACGAACATCCCAAGCCGCCCGAGGGTCGCCTCGAGACGCTCGGCCGGTAGCAGCAGCCACAGCGCGTCGTTGCGCCGGAACATCCGAAAAAGCGCCAGCATGCGACCCTTCGGCGTGCAATAGGCGCCAAGCGCGGAGTGGATGTCATCGACGAGACGGGTATCGTTGGTCAGTTGCCCCTGCAAAAATCCGGCCGCGTCCTTGCCGGCGACGCGAATCAGCCCGAGCCAGGAGAGATCCACCAGCGCGCATTCCGCCGCGCGCCGGTCAAAGCGGGCGAAACCCTGTTCGTCGAGCCTGGCTCCACGCGCCTCGAGAAAATTCTGCCATTCTTCGTTCATTGTCTGTGCCCGATTCTTTCGACCCCTCCATTCTAACGGATATCCGTCCATGCATGCCCGTGGTTGTGGCAGGGCAATCGCGCTTGATTTCGCTTGACGTTTCCTGATTTCAAAGGCTTGGCGCTGCCGCCCGATCCATCAGGCAGGATCGGGCCTATGCCCATATGGTAAAAATCCGCTGTAGGCCGGTTCAAGCGTAGTGGAACCAGCTGCGCGGCTGATCTTGGCGGGTCAACAACCAAGAGGAGGAAGTGCGCCGCTATGAACGAGAGCAACGCTGTCAAGCTGAAAGCACCAGCCGGAGATACCCTGAGCGAGCTGCTGAAAGAAGGGGCCAGACTATAGTGGGGCCAGGTTCCGGACAGTATACTCGTCGCCCATGAATTTTCGGTTTTTCGAGACCGTTCCTCGCGCCCGTGGGCCAAGCGCGGAAACGAGTCATAGCCTGTTCCATGGCGAGTTTCCACAACAATGCCCACGGGTGCGAGGGCGGTCGCAGTGGCCGAAAATTCATGGGCGACGAGTATACAACTTAAACTGATATGGATTTTGTCTTGACATCTATGTTATGGGTAGAAGATGAAGAATATAATCAATCTTATAGTAATTCTGATTGGGTTGGCGCTTTTTATAGGAATGATTTATGGAGCATATAATCTTTCATACAAAATATGGTTGTTTTCAACATCAAAGCATCAAGAGGCGACAGTAATTTCGTGCAATGCACGTAAATCTTATTCAGGAGCAGGAAAGTCAACGTCAAGATGGTTAGCAATAAAATACGCGCCAATTGCTAGAACGCATCAAGGGAGTATAATCAATGGTTCGGTTTATGGAAAGCGTGAATCGTGTCTGCAACTAATAGGGAAGAGTGTCCCTGTCATAATGGATAATTCAATAAATGAAGGTGGTTATATTATAACCTTTTCTCAGTTTTGGTTGGCGCCGATTGCTTTACTGTTAGGCACGCTAATTCCATCCGTTTTATTTGTATACCCCCTTCTGTTGGCTATAATGAGAAGAGAGCTTTAAGCATCAAGGCCCGTGTGGTTATATACTCGGCACCCATGAATTTCCGACCACTGCGACCGCCCTCGCACCCGTGGGCATTGTTGTGGAAACTCGCCATAGAATGGGCTATGACTCGCTTCCGCGCCTGGCCCACGGGCGCGAGGAACGGTCTCGAAAATCCGAAAATTCATGGGTGACGAGTATACTTGCCGCCATCTATTTCCGACGTGGAACCCGAGACATGGCAAGACGCCGTAAACGCCTGCCCGAAGGCGAGTTTGACGCAATCATCGAATCCCTCAGCGCCGATGGCCGGGGTGTTGCCCATCTGGATGGAAAAGCGGTGTTCGTGCATGGCGCCTTGCCGGATGAGCGGGTGCGTTTCCGTTATACGCGCCGGCAGCGGCGTCACGATGAGGGCGTGGTTACCGAGGTGATCGAGGCCAGCCCCGATCGGGTCGAGCCGCGCTGCGCGCATTTTGGCGTTTGCGGCGGGTGCAGCCTGCAACATCTGGCCCCGGCGGCGCAGGTCGTAGCCAAGCAGCAGGCGTTGCTCGATGCCTTCACCCGGATCGGCAAGGTCACGCCGGAGCGCTGGCTCGAGCCGCTGCGTGCCGAACGTTCCTGGGGCTATCGCGCGAAGGCGCGATTGGGCGTCAAATTTGTTGAGAAGAAAGGCAAGGTACTGGTCGGTTTTCGCGAGCGTGGCAGCAGCTTCGTCGCCGATCTGACGGCTTGCGAGGTGCTCGATCCACGCGTCGGACGCCGGATCGAATCGCTTTCAACGCTGATCGGCGGGCTTTCGATCCGCAACCGGGTGGCGCAAGTGGAGGTGGCGCTTGGCGAGGGGGATGGGGCCTTGATCCTGCGGGTGCTCGATGAGCCGCGCGAGTCCGATCTGGAGCGGATGCGCGCCTTCGCCGCTGAAAGCGGTCTGTGTCTATACCTGCAACCAAGCGGCCCGGACAGCATCGTGCCGCTGGATGAGCCGGCACGCCTCTACTATGAGCTGCCGCAGTGGGGCCTGCGCCTGGCTTTCCTGCCGACTGATTTCACCCAGGTCAACGCAGCGATGAACCGGCGTATGGTGGCCCAGGCATTGGCGCTGCTTGATCCACAGCCGGACGAGCGGGTGCTGGATCTGTTCTGCGGGCTGGGTAATTTCACCCTGCCGCTGGCGCGCGAGGCAGGCTCGGTGGTCGGCGTCGAGGGCGATCGGGCTCTGGTCTCGCGCGCGCGGGAGAACGCCACGGCGAACGGCATCGACAATGCGCGTTTCTACACCGCCAACCTCTATGAACCCCTGGAGGGCGAACCCTGGCTGCGTGAATCCTTCGACAAGGTGTTGCTGGATCCTCCGCGCAGCGGCGCGTTGGAGATCCTGCCGGAACTCGGCCGCTTGCGTCCGCGGCGTATCGTCTATGTCTCCTGCTACCCGGGCACACTGGCGCGTGATGCCGGGGAGTTGGTGCAGCGGCATGGTTACCGGCTCGCGGCGGCCGGTGTGATGGATATGTTTCCGCATACCGGGCATGTAGAATCGATCGCGGTGTTCGAACGGGAGAAATGAGATGGCGCAAGAGATCGAACGCAAGTTCCTCGTGCGTGACGACTGCTGGCGCGAGGCCGCCCATGCCCATTTCCACCTGAAGCAGGGCTACCTGGCCAATCAGGAGAACGCCTCGATCCGGGTGCGCATCGATCATCAAGGGCGCGCGCATATCAATCTGAAGAGTTATACCCTCGGCATCTCGCGGCGCGAGTACGAGTACGATATTCCGCGCGAGGAGGCCGAAGAGATCCTCGAACACCTTGCGCTGAAACCCCTGATCGACAAGACCCGCTACCTGGTGCGTTACGGCGATCATCTATGGGAGATCGACGAGTTCCATGGCGACAATGCCGGGCTCGTGGTCGCCGAGATCGAGCTGAACGCCGAGGATGAGCCCTTCGAGCGGCCGCCGTGGATCGATCGCGAGGTGTCGGATGATCCGCGTTATCTGAACTCCTGCCTGGTTCGGCATCCGTATTGCGATTGGGAGGGCGCGGATCTCGATACGAATCGCTGAAACGCTGTCGGCTTGACCAGGCGCAGGCCCGATCCAGCGCGATCGCCCTGGATCACCGCGCGCATTCCTGAAATTTCCGGATCAGTTTCATATGGTCGTCGAACTGATAGACATGTGGTGTGCCGGTTTTCAGTTCGTAGACGAGGATCTGTTCCGGCGTCAGGTCTTCGATGTGCATGATGATCGCGCGCAGCGAGTTGCCATGGGCGGCGATCAGTACGCGTTGGCCCTGTTGCAAGCGCGGCACGATGTGGGATCGGTAGTAGGGCAGGGCGCGCGCGGCGGTCATCTTCAGACTTTCGCCGTTGGGTGGCGGCACGTCGTAGCTGCGCCGCCAGATGCGTACCTGTTCGGCGCCGAAGCGTTGGCGCGCGACATCCTTGTTCAGGCCCTGGAGGTCTCCGTAGTAGCGTTCGTTGAGCTTTTCGGAGACGTAGATCTTGAGTTCCTTGCGGTCTTCCTCGGTGGGTACGAAGTGTTCGTACCATTCGCTGCTGAGTTCGTGCACGCGGACGTATTGGTCGCAGTGGTGGTTGCGCTTGAGGATCTCGTAGAGGCTGTCCTGGGCGCGCAACAGGGCGGAGGTGAAGGCGACGTCGAAGGCGTAGTCGGCGAGCAAGTCGCCGGCGCGCTCGGCTTCGCGAATGCCGTTGCGGCTCAGCGAGACGTCGATCCAGCCGGTGAAACGGTTTTGCAGGTTCCAGATCGATTCGCCGTGGCGTACCAGGATCAGTTCGCTCATGCGGTTGGCTCGCGGCAGTAGGCGTTGCGCCCGGCGTAGCCGAGGTATTCCTCGATGCGCAGCAGTTGGTTGTATTTCTCGACACGTTCGCCGCGCGCCGGCGCGCCGCTCTTCAGATGGCCGGTGT
>JALVEB010000105.1 GCA_027008705.1 Sedimenticola sp.
CTTTCGGTTTCGGATCGGTTCATGGATTCGGGACGCATGGAAAGGGCAATTGAGTATGCATTTCTGGCGGCGCGTGCGTCGGATTCTTTAAGCGCCCGTACGTCCTCCCCAGTCCAGACCGGGAGGAAGCTCTTCCCAGCCAAGGTCGCCGCGCTAAAAAATTGACGCCTGCTATAACGATAACGCACATGTCAAATTAGTCTGCACAGATACATCAACGCACATGTCAAATTAGTCTGCACAGATACATCCCTGTCTGACTGATGCGAGTTAGCTGCTCATCCCAAATCTTTGAAATAATTAAGCATCTAAAAGTCAAGCCAAATTGAGCGAAATTTCCGGCCTTCCCTTTTATCCGGGAATTTTGCGTGCTAAACTTCAAATTGCGTCACAATACGCCACAGGGCGCAGTGAGCGCTAAGAATCGCATGGTTTCGGTTTGTTTGATCAGGCGATATTTTTACATCTTTGCAAGATAATAATATAGGGGAATGCTAATATGGTCATTGATAAACGCGTTTTGATTCTGCTTCTATGCATGATCGGTTTGAACACGGCCCATGCCAGCCTGATTACCAAAGGGTTCCAGTGGCTTGGCGATGGAGGGTACAAGGCGCAAGGCACATTGATCTACGATGACAACTTCACTACGGTGACGGACTCTGCAGGTATCAACTTCCTTGAAATAAGTTTCTTCGATCCGTCCAACGCTCTCGTGTTCAACACAATCGATGTCCAGAATGGGGTGGTATTGTACGGTTCTCTCGATGTGACGTTCGATGCGACGACCATGGAATTTCTGGGAAGTTTCGACATGGGAGCGGACACCGGCAACCCTGGCGAACTGTTTTTGGCTGGTGATATTGGCGGGGCCTCGGACCTCACGGATTCGGAGACCTTCGCCACATTGGATCAGATAGCGGTCGACACGAGCATCACGGTATTCGATATACCGGAACCCGGTATTCTTGCGCTGGTTGGCCTTGGTTTGGCGGGGATCCGTTTCCAGCGAAACCGTCAAGCCCGAAGCTAACGCTCATCAGCGCAATCGCGCAGAAACGTCATTGAATATGACAAGGCGCAGGCCCGATCCAGCGCAGCGGACCGGGGAGCGGCGCATTTGCGCGGTACCGCCGTAGCCGGTTCCGCTGGGCTTGAACCGGCCTACAGCGGTACCGCGAAGCGCCCCTCGCACCCGATGGGCGTCGTTGCGGAAGCTCGCCATGGAATAGGCCATGACTGGTTCCCGCGCCTGGCCCATGGGCGCGAGGAGCGGTCTCGAAAATCCGAAAATTCATGGGTGAGGAGTATTTCCATCACTTGGCCCGGAAATTTCATGAATTTCATGCGCCCTCGCTTGTTTCTTGTTCTCACAAGATTCTCACTGGAGATTTTCTTCCGTTGCCCGTACTCCCTGATCCGGGACGCCTTCAGAAAATTCCTTGTAAAAACCATCTACTGCGCGATCATCATGTGAATTCATGAAGTTTCCGGGTTAGATGCTTAGGTAACCTGGGCCTGCTCAAGAGATGCCTCGGAACCTTCCATGGCATCTGCTATTGTGTATATACTCGGCGCCCATGACTTTTCGGCCACTGCGACCGCCCCTCGCACCCGTGGGCGTTGTTGCGGAAACTCGCCATAGAATGGGCTATGACTCGCTTCCGCGCCTGGCCCACGGGCGCGAGGAACGGTCTCGAAAATCCGAAATTTCATGGGCGACGAGTATATACTCGGCGTCCTTGGGCTGGGGTATATCGGCCTGTGAGTGCTTTCAATGAGGAATCCGGAGACGATGTATAACAAGATGGTCAGTTCGATCGGTCTGTTTTTTCTCGCCGCCACGATGTCCGCGAGCGCCGCCCTGGTCAATAAGCCGCCTCCGACCGCCCAGCCGGACGCCATGGACCCAGGTCGCCATGTCGAGTTGATCGACCCCTTGTTACAGGGTGGTGGGGATGAACACGATGTGGTCACGCAGCGTCGCGAGATCGAACAGGCCGGCGTGAAGGTGCCCTCCATCGGGGATCGCGTGGCTCGGCATATTGTCAACCTCCCGGTGTTCCGCAATCTGCTTTTCAACGAGAGTGAAGGCACTCTGTATGGCGGCGAGCGGCTGTTGAAGGATGGGGAAGAGGGGCGCGTCTATGTCAGCAAGGATGGCAAGTCATTCGTGCTCGATCTCAGCGCATTGGCATGGATCATCGCCGGATTGATCGTGGTGCCGGTGTTGATCGGTATTCTGGTCAGCCGCCTGCGCGCGGCGAAGCTGCGCGCGCTGCGCTTGCGCCAGGCTCAGCAGACCGCGCGTTCTCACGCGGTGAACCGTCGCCACAAGCCGAAACAGCATGCGGGTTCGTTGCGCCGGCGCAAGGCCGGGGTGCGCCAATCGGCCCAGCAGGAGCCTGTTCGCTAGTGTGGTGCTGCATTCTTGATGAAACGTAACTGTCAGCCAGCCGCGAAAATGGTATTGACCTGACAAGGCGTAGGCCCGATCAAGCATAGCGGATCGGGCGGCGTCGCAATTTCGTGGCACCGTCGCAGCCGGTTCCGCGGTACTTGAACCGGCCTGCGAAGATGGAAATGTGCAAGCAGGCCAGGTCGTTGGTTTTCGGATTATGGGCGACGAGTATCACTACTCGCCAAGCGGTTACTCTCGATCAGGATTTTCCACCGCCTTCTTCCACGCGCGCCATCGCCACGGTGTAGGTGCGTCCTTGCTTGATCTTGCGATGGTTGCCGAAGACTTCGATAAAGGCGCGTGCGATGAACTTGCGCAATCCGTTGATGACCACCACATAGATTCGCCCGCCTGCTTCGAGTCGGCTTAGCGCATCGTAGAAATAGAGGTAGTAGAGCTCTTTGCCGGTCTTGGCCGGAAGGTTGGATACCACCAGGCTCAGTGGTTTCCGGTCGACCGCGCTGAAGCCGTTGCTTAGAAAGATCTCGACGTTGGCGATGCCGTTTCGCTCGGCGTTCTTTCGGCTGTAGTCGACGGCGACGAAGTCCTTATCGATCAGCACGCAGCCGCCTTCGGGCGCTTCGCGCGCGATGGCCAGGCCGAGCGGACCGTAGCCGCAGCCGAGATCGATCGCGCGTTCATCGCGACGGATCTCGAGGTGATCGAGCAGCAGGCGGCTGCCTTCGTCGATGCTCTTTGGAGAGAACAGCCCCCAGGTGGTACGGAAGTGGTAATCCTGGCCGCGCAAGCGGGCGGTGAAGCGGATATCCTGGCGCAGGCGTTCGAGCCAGGCGCGTCGTTCGTCGGTGAGTTTCATCGCTTGGCGTGGTTCTCCGGGTGGCAGATGGCGCAGGCCGGGTCTTGCCGGAAGCGCAACTGCCGCCATTCGGCCGGCAGGGCGTCGAACAGCAGCAGGCGGCCTTCGAGGGGATTGCCGGCGGTGCAAAGGTATTTGATCGCTTCCAGCGCCTGCATGGCGCCGATCACGCCGACCAGCGGCGCGACCACGCCGTTGCTCGCGCAGCGTTCGTCATCGTGGCCGTCGGCGGGGTAGAGGCATTGGTAGCAGGGCGCGTCGGGCGCGCCCGAGAATACGCTGATCTGTCCTTCCCAGCGGATCGCGGCGCCGGAAACCAGCGGCTTGCGGTGGGCCTTGCAGGCGGCATTGACGGCAAAGCGGGTGGCGAAGTTGTCGCTGGCGTCGCATACCAGATCGACCTTGGCGATTCGGGCGTCGAGCCCGGCGCCCTCCAGGCGGCGCGGGATCGGGTTCACTTCGCACAGTGGGTTGATCTCCCGCAGGCGCTCGGCGGCGGAATTCACCTTGGCGCGACCCAGATCCGGCGTGGCGTGCAGGATCTGGCGTTGCAGGTTGCTCAGTTCGACCTCGTCGGCATCGGCGATATCGAGCCGGCCGATGCCGGCGGCGGCAAGATAGAGCGCCAGTGGCGAGCCGAGGCCGCCCGCGCCGATGATCAATACCCGGCTGTTGCGCAGGCGTTTCTGGCCGTCGAGTCCGATGCGCGGCAGCAGGATCTGCTTGCTGTAGCGCAGCAGTTCATCGTCGTTCATTGCGTGGGTTCGCTCAAGCCGGGGTCGAGGCGCGTCAGCGGTAGTGTCGCCAGTGCTCGGGGCGATGGTCGCGGCAGCCGTGATCGCGCCGCCGGTACTGGCTGACGAAGATGCGGTCGGTACAGTTCGATTGGCCCTTCGGGCAGCCATGCAGCGCGCGCTGGTTCTCCTCGGAATAGTAGTAGAGCGCGCGCTTCATGCGGCACAGCAGGCGGTTGTCCAGATGGAGGCCGGCATCGATCAGGTATTGTTCGATCTGTTCCAGACAGGTATCGAGGACGTTGTATTCGACTTCGATCGAGCTCGCCGACAGGCAATGCGCGCGCGGTCGCGCGGGATGATCCTCGAGCAACGACAGAGCGGTCCGGGCCTGGTTCGGGTCCGGGTGCAGCGTGCAGAAGCTGATCTCGCGGCGCTTGCGCAGTTCCTGATCGGGCGGTTGAGGCATGCTGCAAGGGTAAACGCTTCCGGGAAATAATCAAGCCTGTGCGCTCGCGCGCCCAGGGGCGCTTGGAGATGAATCTAACGGAACAGTGAGGTCAGGTTCTTGAACTCGGGATGACGGGCGTCGCCGAGCCACTCGAAGACCACTGATTCGGTGTTGGTGACCTCGATCCCGTGCTGGTCCATGCGCAGCAGCGCGTTGCGCTTGTTGGCGGGATCGCGCGAGCAGGTGGCGTCCTCGACGATGAACAGATCGAAACCCCAGCGTTGCAGGCCGGCGGCGGTCTGTAACACGCAGATATGCGCCTCGACCCCGGCAAGGATGATCTGCGGGCGTTCCTCGGCGCGGTGCAGCTGGGTCTCGAAGCTGTCGGCCTCGCAGCAGGAGAATGTGGTCTTTTCGCAGCATCCGGCATCGCCGGGGAGGCAGCCGACGATGTTCTCCATCGTCGAGCCGAGGCCGGTCGGATACTGTTCGGTCAGCATTACCGGGATGCCGAGCGTGCACGCCGCCTTGGCCAGCCGCTCGGTGTTGCGCGTGAGCTGGGCCATGCAGTCTTCCGGCATCGCCGCGACCAGCTTTTCCTGGATGTCGATGATCAGCAACTGGCTGTCATCGGCGTGGCACAGCGGCATCAGGGGGCGGGATGACGGCATCGGGGCTCTCCGGTATCAAAAGGCGAAGGTGGACGCGGCGCGGGTGTTCTCCATCGGCGTGATCCATGTCTCGAACAGCGATTCCCGCGCGCAGGCGCTATCGGATTCGCGAATCGCGCGCCATGCGGTCATCGGCGTGCCGCTGCCGGTGACGACCACCAGGCGCCCGCCGGGCCGCAGCATGGCTTCGAGATGTTCGGGATAGTCCGGACAGGAGCCGGTGACCAGAATGGCGTCGAACGGGGACTCGGGAATCTCGCTGTTGAGACCATCGCCTTCCCGGATCGTGGCGTTGTCGACGCCGGCGGCCGCGAGGTTGGCGCGCGCGCGCGCGGCGATGTCCGGATGCAGCTCGTAGGAGATCACCTGGTCGGCAAGGCGCGCCATCAGCGCGGTGACATAGCCGCTGCCGCTGCCGATCTCCAGCGCTCGATCGCCTGGGGCCAGCTCCAGCGCCTGAACCAGCCGGCCGACCAGGCGGGGCTCCAGCATGCGGTGTCCGTGCCCCAGTGGAATCGCGGTGTCGGCGTGGGCCAGGCCGCGATAGTCCTCGGGCACGAAACGCTCGCGCGGCAATGCCAGCATCTGGTTCAGTACCAGGTCGTCGAGCACCTCCCACGGGCGTACCTGTTGCTCCACCATATTGAAGCGGGGGCTAGGGGGGGCGCTGACCGGGTGCATAAGTGCTTCCTGATATTTTCGAGGGCCTTCAAGACTACGGATTTTGCCTCCGTTCGGCAAGGCGGTCTGGTTTATGCCCTATAAGAATGACTTATCAGAGCGTGATCGCTTCCCGCCGGCCGGGTGAATGACGGTATACTCGTGAATCCCGCGATTGCCAGGATGATGCAATGACCACAACCATCCGACTTACCGAATACAGTCACGGTTCCGGTTGCGGCTGCAAGATTTCACCCAAGGTGCTCGATGTGATCCTGCGATCGAGCCTGCCGTCGGTGTCGGATCCGGCGCTGCTGGTCGGCAACGATTCGCGCGACGATGCCGCGGTGTACGATCTCGGCAACGGCATGGCGGTGGTCAGTACCACGGATTTCTTCATGCCGATCGTCGATGATCCTTATGATTTCGGGCGTGTCGCGGCGACCAATGCCATCTCCGACATCTATGCCATGGGCGGACGCCCGGTGATGGCCGTCGCGATTTTTGGCTGGCCGCTCGACAAGCTGCCGGCCGAGGTCGGTCAGCGGGTCGTGGAAGGGGGGCGCGCGGTGTGCCGGCAGGCCGGCATCGCGCTGGCCGGTGGCCACAGCATCGACGCCCCGGAGCCGATTTTCGGGCTGGCGGTCACCGGGGTGGTGGCGAGCGCGCGGGTCAAGCGCAACAATGCCGCGCGCGCCGGCGACCGCCTGTTCCTGACCAAGCCGATCGGCATCGGCATCCTCACCACCGCGCAGAAAAAGAAGCGGCTGAAGCCGGAGCACGCCGCTGTCGCGTTGGAGACGATGTGCCGGCTCAACGACATCGGCAGCGCGCTCGGCGAGTTCGACGAAGTCCACGCGATGACCGACGTCACCGGATTCGGTCTCGCCGGTCACCTGCGCGAGCTGTGCGAAGGCAGCGGTTTGCGCGCGCGCCTGGATTTCGACGCGGTACCGCTGCTGCCTGGGGTGCGTGACTACCTGCGTCAGGGCTGCTCGCCGGGCGGCGCGCAACGCAACTTCGACAGCTATGCGCAGGCCCTCGGCGCGCTCGACGACGAACAGCGCGCCTTGTTGTGTGATCCGCAGACGAGCGGCGGACTGCTGGTGGCGCTCGGAGAGGCCGGGATCGCCGACTTCCAGACGCTGTGCGAGGCGCGCGGTCTGGCGCTGGCGCCGATCGGCACGCTGGTGGAGGAGCGCGGCGATGGCGCGACCATCGAGCTCATCTGAAGCCGGGTCGCCACGCTTGCGCGTGGATCTCGACCTGCCGGTGATCCGGGATTACGGAGCACTGTTGCGAAGCGGGCGGCCGCTGATCGATACCCGCGCGCCGGTCGAATTCGCGCAGGGCAGCTTCCCCGGCGCGGTCAACCTGCCGTTGCTCGACGACGAACAGCGCAAGCGCATCGGTACCTGCTACAAGCAGCAGGGCCATGAAGCAGCGGTGCGGCTCGGCGCGCGCCTGGTCAGCGGCGAGGTCCGGCGCGCGCGCATCGCCGCCTGGGCTGACTTCCTGCACGCGCATCCCGATGCCGCGTTGTTCTGTTTTCGCGGAGGCATGCGTTCGCGCGTCACCCAGCAATGGCTGTTCGAGGAAGCCGGACTGCGCTGCCCGCGCATCGCCGGCGGCTACAAGGCATTGCGCCGGTTCCTGATCGAAACCATCGACGACGAAGCCGTCCATGGCGATCCGCTGGTGCTCGGCGGCCGCACCGGCAGCGGAAAGACGCGCCTGCTGCGCCGCCTGGCGAACGCCATCGACCTGGAAGGGTTGGCCAACCACCGCGGTTCGGCGTTCGGTCCGACCGCGACCCCGCAGCCGACCCCGATCGCGTTCGAGAACCGGCTCGGCGTGGCGCTGCTGCGCGCCGGGGCCGCGGGCCACCAAGTCAAGGTCTACGAAGACGAAGGGCCCAACATCGGTTTGGTGCGTACCCCGGCGGCACTGTATCGGCGTCTGCAACAGGCGCCGTTGGTGGTGATGCGGGTCAGCGATGCCGAGCGCGAAGAGAACAGCCTGCGCGAATACATCGACGACACCCTCGCCGATCATATCGCCGCCTTCGGCGAGACCTTGGGCTACGAGCGTTTCGCCGACTACCTCGTGACCAGCCTCGACAAGATTCGCAAGCGGCTCGGTGGCGAGCGTCATGCGCGCCTGCGCCGCGAGATGATCCAAGCGATCGCCCGCCACCGTGTGAGTGGCGACCGTGAGTGCTTCCGTCCGATCATCCGCGCGCTGCTGTTCGATTACTACGATCCGATGTACGACTATCAGATCGAAAAGAAACGCCACCGTATCCTCTTTGAGGGCGGGGCCGATGCGGTGTTGGCGTTTCTCGACGAACGCGGCACCGTGCTCTGACTCGCCTCGCTCGTCAGGGCGAGGTTCACCGGGCCATGCTGTTCGTGCCAGTACTCGGCGGCGCCGGCTCGCTGCCCGGCTCGGCGGGCAGGGTCGCGAGCAGGCGCGCCAGCAGCACGCCCTCCGGCGGCACCAGGCCGTGACCGGCGCCGGTCACCAGGGTTTCCGAGCGACCGGCCAGCGCCGGCACATGATTCATGTCCTGGCTGAACGCCGGCACCAGCGCCGGACCGAAGCCGAACGGCAGGATATTGTCATCCGGATGAATCACCGAGACATAGCGGATCGGGGGATGCGGTTGATGATTCAGCCAGAACAAAAATCGGCCCGGGCGGCTTGCCGGCTCCAGGTCGCGGAACAGGCCGACCGAACGGTTCAGCGAATCCTCGCCCATCATGTCCAGCATCCAGCCCATCGGGCTGTCGCCCGCCATGCGAGCCAGTTTGGCCATGTCGGTACCCAAATGCGGGCTGGCGATCGTTACCAGCATATCGACCGGGGCCTCTGGGTGGCGCACCACGAGCAGGCGTCCAAGGACCCCGCCGGCGGAATGCCCGGCGATCACCAGGCGCTGGTTCGGGCACACCGCGAGCAGTGGCCGCAGCATCGATTCGAGCTGCGCCAACTGCACCATCAGCGGCGCCTCGTTGTCCAGCACTACGGTATAGAAACGGTTTTCACCCTTCACGCACCGCGCCAGCGGCCGCCCCGGCACCAGCACCCCGTGGTCTTGCCAGCCGCTCGCCACCAATGGCGCCAGTGCGATATGGCGCCGCCAACTGGCATTGCCTTCATAGCCGGGCAGCATCAACAGGATACGCGCCGAGGCATCCGCCATCGCGAACAGCGCCAGCAGCGCGAACAGGATCTTGCGCAACAGGGAATCGAGTCGCATCGGTCGTCTCCGTTAGAGTAGTAGTAATCGGTGAATTGCTTATATATTAGCTGATTGTTCGGCGATTGGGTAGCTTGCCGCGGCAAGCGCCCGCCCTTGCGGCGGTCTCATTACCGGGCGTCTCCCGCGCGCCCGCCATCGCCTGCGCGCCGCCCCATCCTTCGGTTACACTTTAGCCATGGGCGACGAGTATAAGATCCCGCTATGAAATCTTCCCGTTTCGCTTTTTTCGGTGCGTTGAACGGTTTTCTTTCGGTCGCATTCGGCGCTTTTGGCGCACATGCTTTGCGAGGGCGGATCGATGAGCGGCTGTTCGAGGTTTTTCAGACCGCCGTGCACTATCATGGCATGCACGCTCTTGCGCTGCTCGCGGTCGGCATCTGGGTTGCCGCAGGCGGCTCTGTTTGGGTGCGCCGCTCGGGTTGGCTGTTCGCGCTCGGGATCCTGCTGTTTTGCGGCAGTCTCTATCTTCTGGCGCTTGGCGGCGCGAGCGCTTGGGGTCTGGTGACGCCGTTCGGCGGGCTGGCCTTTCTCGGGGGCTGGGCGGCGCTGGCGGCGGCCGCATACCGCGATGGGCGCTGAGTTCGCGCCGCTGTGCAATCGGGTGCGCAAGAACCGGCGGCACCTGGCGCGCTGGGCGCGGCGCGAGGCCATCCATTGCTACCGCCTCTATGACCGCGACATGCCGGAGTTTCCGTTCGCCATCGATTGGTACGATGGCGAGGCGCATCTACAGGTGTTTCACGGGCGGCGCGCCGAGCGCTTCGACTGGGACGCGCTGCAACGGATGCTGGCCGATGCCTTGGCGATCCCGAGCGATGCGGTGGTGTTGAAAACGCGCCAGCGTCAACGGGGAGAGAATCAATATCAACCCACCGACGCGGCGCGCGAACCGCGCGTGGTGGGAGAGGGTGGACTGCGCTTCGAGGTCGAGCTGCGTCGCTATCTGGACACCGGTTTGTTCCTCGATCACCGCATCACGCGCGCGATGGTGCGGGATGAAGCCGCCGGCCGGCGCGTGCTGAATCTGTTTGCCTATACCGGGTCGTTCTCGGTCTATGCCGCCGCGGGCGGCGCCGTGAGTACCCTCAGCGTCGATTTGTCGCGGACCTACCAGGAATGGACCCGGCGGAATCTGGCGCTGAACGGCCTCGATTCCGTCGAGAACCGGCTCGAGCAGGCCGATGTGTTCGCTTTTCTCGATGCCGCCGTGCGGGCTCGCCGGCGCTTCGATCTGATTGTTCTCGATCCGCCGAGTTTCTCGAATTCCAAACGCATGCGCGAGGTGCTCGATGTGCAGCGCGATCATCCGCGGTTGGTGCGCGCCTGCCTTGAATTGTTGGATGCCGGGGGCGTGCTCTATTTCTCGAACAACCGACGGCGCTTCAAGCTGGCTCCGGAATTGCCTGGCATGGCCGCCTGCGAAGACATCACGCGCCGCACCACGCCGCCGGATTTCGCGCGCATCCGGCCGCATTTCTGCTGGCGCTTCGTGAAATGAGGAGGGAAACTGTCGCGTATCGAACCCATGGAGCATCGAGATGAACGCCGTCGATCGCAAGCCGTCTCCGCCGACCCGGTTGTTGATCGTCGAAGACGATCACAGCCTGAACGAGATCCTGGCGATGCATTTCGAGGATCAGGGTTGCGAGGTGCGTCAGGCCGGAACGCTCGCCGAGGCACGCGCGGTTCTGGCCTCGACCCAGCTCGATTTGGTATTGCTCGATCAGCAACTGCCGGACGGCACCGGGCTGGATCTGATCCCGGAGATCCGTGATATCGGCGAGGATACCGCGGTGGTCATGATGACCGGTCAGCATGATCTGGAGCTGGCGATCGAGGCGATCAAGCGCGGGGCGGCGGATTTCATCCACAAGCCGGTCAACACCGCGGCGCTGAGCCATGTCATCGACCGGGTATTGGAGACTCAACGGCTGGCGCGCAAGGTCAAGGCTTTGCAGGTGCAGCAGCCCGAGCCGGTGGTCGTTGCCGATATGATCGGCGGCAGCGCGGCGATGCTGGAGGTCAGCAAGGAGATCGCGTTGTCGGCGGAGAGCCGCGCGACGGTGTTGGTGCTGGGCGAATCCGGTGTCGGCAAGGAGGTGGTCGCACGGCTGATTCACCAGCACAGTGGCTGTTCCGGCCCGTTCATCGCAGTGAACTGCGCGGCGATCGTCGATACCCTGCTGGAAAGCGAGCTGTTCGGACACGTCAAGGGGGCGTTCAGCGGCGCGGTCGAGAACAAGCCGGGCAAATTCGAGCTGGCCGCCGGCGGCACCCTGTTCCTCGACGAGATCGGCGAACTGGCGCCGCCGTTGCAGGCCAAGCTGCTGCGCGCGTTGCAAGAGCGGGTCATCGAGCGGGTGGGCGGCACCCGCGAGATCGCCTTGGATGCGCGCATCATCGCCGCGACCAACCGTGACCTTGCGGCCGAAGTCGCCGCCGGGCGCTTTCGTGAAGACCTGCTCTACCGCCTCGATGTGGTCTCGATCCGCATCCCGCCGTTGCGCGAGCGCAAGGAAGACCTTCCGCTGCTGGCGAAAGGCCTGATCGAGCGCATCGCGCGCCAGATCCATAAGCCGGCGATGCCGCTCAGCGATGAAGCGCTGGCGATCCTCGGCGCATGGGACTGGCCCGGAAACGTGCGCGAGCTCGAGAACACCCTGACCCATGCGATGGTGCATGCGCGTGGTGGCGTGCTGACGCCCGATCTGTTCGCCGCGTTGATTCCCGGCGCGGCGGCAACGGAGTCGCGGTCGCCGGAGCCGCTCCGCGCCCGTCTGTGCAGCCTCGAGGAGATGGAGGCCGCGCATATCCAGCATGTGCTGGAGCATACCGGCGGTCAT
>JALVEB010000106.1 GCA_027008705.1 Sedimenticola sp.
TTTTCCGCCGCTGGTTTTTCCGCCGCCGGTTTCTCCGCCGCTGGTTTCTCCGCCGCCGGTTTTTCCACGCATGGTTGTTCTACCAGCGCTTTGCCAGGAGACTTGGTTTCATCCGTCTTGACGGCTTTCTTTTTCGCGCCGCGCCGTTGGCTGGTTTTCTTCCTTGCCTTGGGTGCCGGTTTCTTCGCGGATTCCCGCTTGGCCTCAGTGTCTTCTGTTGATTCGGATGCCTGGTCAGCCGCCTGGGTCCCGACAGCGACAGTGGTTTCTGTCGGGACCGGCAGGGAGTTCCCATTCGCCTCGGCGGGTTGCGTGGAGCCGTCGCTGTCGGGGCGGGATTCGTTTCCGCCGGCTTGCGGGTTACCGCTACGCCGCCGTCCACCGCGACGGCCGCGGCGGCTACGGCTGCTCCGCTTCGGCGGCTGTTCCGGCGACGGTGCTTCGCTGTTTTCCGTTGGTTTCGCTTCGGCGTTCCCTTCTTCCGTCTTTTCCCCCGGAGGGCTCGCGTGCGTGTTTCCATCGTGGCCGCCTGGGTCACGCCGGTTGGAGCGCGCGCGTGGGTTGCGGCGGCCGCCTCCGCGGCGTGAGCGGGAAGACGGGCGCGGGCGATCGCCTTTGTCGGCCGGTGCCTCGTTCCGGGTGGGTTCTTCGCCGCTGCTTTCGGTTTCGCTGGAGAAGAGCTTGGCGATCAAGCGTTGGATGAAGCTGAGTTCCTGCAAGGGTTTTTTCTTTGGCGTTTTCTCCGGGGCGTGAGCCTTTGCGGTTTTTTCCGGTTTTGGCTTCTTTTCCTTGGACGACGTGCTCTGGGGCGCGGGTTTGTCCGGCATCAGGGCTTTCACCGCGGGTTGTTCCATGCGGGGCGCCTTTGCGCTGGCGTCCTCGATGCGCGGCGGCGCTTCGGGCTCGTCGATCATCTGGTAGCTCGGTTTGCGCGCTTGGTTGTCGAGCTCTTGCGCGCGGATGCGTTCCACCTCGTAATGGGGCGTCTCCATGTGGGGGTTCGGCAGGATGACGATGTCCACGCCCTGTCGGCGTTCGATGTCGTGGACGACGTTGCGCTTCTCGTTGAGCAGGAAGGTCGCGACCTCGACCGGAAGTTTCGCCTGGACGCGACCGGTGTTCTCCTTCATTGCTTCTTCCTCGATCAGGCGCAGGATCGACAGCGCCAGCGAGTCGGCGCTGCGGATGGTGCCGTGCCCGGAGCAACGCGGGCAGACCTGTTCGCTGGATTCGCCAAGTGACGGGCGCAGGCGTTGGCGTGACATCTCGAGCAGGCCGAAGCGCGAGATCCGTCCGATCTGGACACGCGCGCGATCCAGCTTCAGCGCCTCTTTCAGGCGGTTTTCGACCGCGCGCTGGTTGCGACTCGGACCCATGTCGATGAAGTCGATGACGAACAGGCCGCCGAGGTCGCGCAGGCGCAGCTGTCGGGCGATCTCGTCGGCGGCCTCGAGGTTGGTGTGCAACGCGGTCTCCTCGATGTCGGCCCCCTTGGTCGAGCGTGCCGAGTTGATGTCGATCGAGGTCAGCGCTTCGGTCTGATCGATAACGATGGCGCCTCCGGAGGGCAGGCGCACCTCGCGCTGGAAGGCGGTTTCAATCTGGCTTTCGATCTGGTAGCGCGAGAACAACGGCACTTCGTCGTCGTAATAACGCAGTTTCTTGGTGAAGCGCGGCATCACCTGAGAGGTGAACTGGCGGGCCTCCTCATAAGCCTCCCGGCTGTCGATGACGATCTCGCCGATGTCGGCTCGCAGGCTGTCGCGGATCGAGCGGATCACGACATTGCTTTCCTGGTAGATCAGGAACGGCGCCTTGCGCTCGGCGGCGGAGGATTCGATCGCCTGCCACAGCTTGGCGAGGTAGTCGAGATCCCATTGCAGTTCCTCGACCGACTTGCCCACCCCGGCGGTACGCACGATCAGGCCCATGTTGTCGGCATACTCGAGCTGGCTCAGGGCCTCGCGCAACTCGGTGCGGTCCTGGCCCTCGATGCGCCGCGAGACGCCGCCGGCGCGCGGGTTGTTCGGCATCAGCACGAGGTAACGACCGGCCAGCGAGACGAAAGTGGTCAACGCCGCGCCCTTGTTGCCGCGCTCTTCCTTCTCGACCTGGACGATGACCTCGAGGCCTTCGGAGATGGCCTTGTCGATGCTCACCCGGCCTGATTGCTGGAGCGCTTCTTCCGAGAAATAGCTTCTAGCGATCTCTTTCATCGGCAGAAAGCCGTGGCGCTCGGCGCCGTAGTCGACGAAGGCGGCCTCGAGGCTCGGTTCGACGCGGGTCACACGGCCTTTGTAGATGTTGGATTTCTTCTGCTCGCGGGCGGGGGTTTCGATGTCGAGGTTGAACAGTTTTTGGCCATCGACGATGGCGACGCGCAACTCCTCGGCCTGGGTTGCGTTGATCAGCATTCTTTTCATGTGGCTGGATATCCGGTTCCGTGCGCGTCACGCCGCGCAGTGGACGCCTCGGGTCCGGAGCGGCGGACGCGCAATTGTTCAGAACGCCCCCTGGGCCGGGGTCGGCCGGAGGGGCGGCGCGGTGCGGTTTCCGTCGGCGCCGGGCGCGCAACGGCTCAGGCGGGTTGCGCAGCCTTGAGGCCAGTTGGGGGTTGGACCGGTGTACGGCGTCCAAGATCCGGACATGGCGACAGACGGCGGGGAAGAAAACCGCGGATGCCCCGGGCGCGCGTCCATCGCTGGCGGCGGCGCCGGGGCATCGGAAAATCGGTCTGCAACCAAGGCGTTATGCGCCCTGGCTCGCGTGACTATAACAGTATGGCGGGCGGGCGGCAATGCGCTGGCGGATCGGCGGACCTGGTCTATACTCCCAAAGAGAATCTTTGAGATGAAGGAGGAGTCATGGCGCGTTTCCTGAGCCTGTCCCAGGCATCCCGCATGGTGAAGGTGCCTCGCAGAACCCTGCAACGGCAGATACAGCAAGGCAAGCTGTCGACCTTCGAGGGTTCCCTGCTGATGGACGAGCTGTTGCGTATCTATCCCGATGCCGATGCCGATGATTCCGGCATGCTGGAGAAGACGCGATTGTTGAAGGATGCCGCCTTCGGCAAGGTGTTGGCCGATACCCGCAATGACCCGGAACACCTCGCCGCCGAACTCCAGCGCCTGCGGGTGCGTCTGGCGCGTACCGAGGAGGAGCTGGAGAAACACCAGTCGCTGGCGGAGAACCTCCAACAGCGTTTGTGCCAACTCCAGGATCAGTGCGACAAGCGCCAGGCGCGTCTTCTGGGAACCTTGATCGCCTGGTTCAGCAATGAGCTGAAGAAGCAGATCCGGGTGCGTTGACGCGCACCCGCGGGTGCACCCGCGCGAGTTTCACGATATTGCCCTGGGTCTGCACGATGTCGACCGGGTAGCCGTTCAGCAGCAGGCTGGTGCCGACGTGAGGGAGTGCCTCCAGTTGTTCCAGGATCAGGCCATTCAGGGTTTTGGGTCCGTCGGTCGGCAGCTCCCAGTGCATGGCGCGCACCAGCTCGCGCACGTTGGCCGAGCCGCTGACCAGCCAGGTGCCGTCGGCCTGCGGTTGTACGTCGCGGTCGTTCGGCACCGGCTCGGTGGCGAACTCGCCGACGATCTCGCCGAGCAGGTCGGCCATCGTCACCAGTCCGAGTACATCGCCGTATTCATCGACCGCCAGCGCGATGCGCCGGCGCGTGCGCTGGAACTCCAGCAACTGCTGGTTCAGGGGGGTCGCCGCCGGCACATAGTACGGTGGCCGGCACAGCGCGCGGATGCGCTCCTTGTCCAGTTCGCCGGCCACCGCCGCTTGCATCAGTTTGCGCGCGTGGACGAAGCCGATGATCTCGTCCAGCCCCCCTTCGCATACCAGCACCCGGGTGTAGGGCATGTCGCGCAATTGCTGCACGATATCGTCGAACGGTTCCGCCAGGTCGATGCCGTCGATCTCGTTGCGCGGCACCATGATGTCCTCGACCCGCACCTTTTCCAGATCCAGCACCGCCAGCAGCATGCGTTGGTGGCGGCGTGGGATCAGCGCGCCGGCCTCGTGCACCGCGGCGCGCAGCTCCTCGCTGTCGAGGCCATGCTCGGCGATCTCGTCGGGGCTGACGCCGAGCAGCCGCAGCAGCTGATTGGCCAGCAGGTTGA
This sequence comes from Sedimenticola sp., assembly GCA_027008705.1. Taxonomy (GTDB): domain Bacteria; phylum Pseudomonadota; class Gammaproteobacteria; order Chromatiales; family Chromatiaceae; genus JALSSX01. The sequence continues at coordinate 4,131 of JALVEB010000106.1, forward strand.
CCACGCGCACCAGCGGCCAGGTCAGCTTCAGCAACAGGCTGTAGACGTGCGCGGCGGGGAAGGCCAGAGTCTCGGGGTGTAGCGCGGCCAGCGTTTTCGGCGCCACCTCGGAGAAGATCAGCACGACGAAGGTCAACACCCCGGCGGCGATCGCGATCGCTCCCTGGCCGCCGAGACGCAACGCGATCACCGTCGCCAACGATGAGGCCAGGATATTGACGAAGTTGTTGCCGAGCAGGATCAACCCGATCAGCCGGTCGGGGCGCTCGAGCAGGGTCTGGGCTTTGCGCGCGCCACGGTGACCGGCATCGGCGAGCCGTTTCATGCGATAGCGGTTGAGCGTCATCAGCGCGGTCTCCGAGCCGGAGAAGAACGCCGACAGCGCCAGCAGGATGACCAGGGCCGCGAACAACGCGGGAAGGGGCAGCTCGTCCAAGTCGGGGAGAGTCCAAGAATCAGGGACTGGCAAGCATAAGCGATTTGCCCCTTCGTGGCCATTCCTGATATGGAGGGCAGGGCGATCGTGCTTATATACTCGTCGCCCATGGGTGCGAGGGGCGGTCGCAGTGGCCGAACATTCATGGGCGACGAGTAGAATCGTACCCGGAATATGCATCGCGGATAGTGACATTGGCGCCCGCCGCGCATACCATTTGCCGTTTCCCGAATATCTATCTGCCGACCCTATGAAAACCACCGCCGAACTACGCCAAGCTTTCATCGATTACTTCGTCGCCAACGGTCACGAGGCCGTCCCGAGCAGCCCGCTGGTGCCGAAGGACGATCCCACGCTGCTGTTCGTGAATGCCGGCATGGTGCAGTTCAAAGACGTCTTTCTCGGTCGCGAGACGCGTCCCTATCGCCGCGCCACCAGCGCGCAACGCTGCGTGCGCGCCGGCGGCAAGCACAACGATCTTGAAAACGTCGGCTACACCGCGCGTCACCATACCTTCTTCGAGATGCTCGGCAATTTCAGCTTCGGCGATTACTTCAAGCGCGAGGCGATCGGCTATGCCTGGGAGTTTCTCACCGGAGTGCTCGGCCTGCCGCCCGAGCGGCTGTGGGTCACGGTATTCGACGAAGACGACGAGGCTGCGGACATCTGGTTGAACGAGATCGGCGTCGACCCGGCGCGTTTCTCGCGCATCGGCGCGAAGGACAACTTCTGGTCGATGGGCGATACCGGTCCGTGTGGCCCATGCACTGAGATTTTCTACGACCACGGTCCCGAGGTCCCCGGCGGACCGCCGGGCTCGCCGGACGAGGACGGCGACCGCTACATCGAGATCTGGAATCTGGTGTTCATGCAGTACAACCGTGACCGCAACGGTGAGCTGACCCCGCTGCCGAAACCATCGGTCGACACCGGCATGGGTCTGGAGCGCCTCGCCGCGGTGATGCAGGGGGTGCATAGCAACTATGAGATCGACCTGTTCCAGCACCTGATCCGCGCCGCCGCCCGCGTCACCGGCCAGGAATCGCTGGAGAACCAGTCGCTGCGCGTGATCGCCGACCACATCCGCTCCAGCGCCTTCCTGATCGCCGACGGCGTGATGCCGTCCAACGAGGGGCGCGGCTATGTGCTGCGGCGGATTATCCGTCGCGCCATCCGTCACGGCTACCAACTCGGCCAGTCGGAACCGTTCTTCTACCGGCTGGTGGACCCGTTGATCGAGGTCATGGGCGAGGCCTGTCCCGAGCTGCCGGCGGCGCGCGACCAAGTGATGCGCGTATTGCGCAACGAGGAGGAGCGCTTCGCCGAAACCCTGGAGCAGGGCATGCGCATCCTCGAAGAGGCGATCACCGGGCTCGACGGCGACACCCTGCCCGGCGCGCTGGTGTTCAAACTCTACGATACCTACGGCTTTCCGGTCGATCTGACCGCCGACATCGCGCGCGAACGCGGCTTGAATCTGGACCGCGACGGCTTCGAGGCCGAGATGGCCGCGCAGCGTGAGCGCGCGCGCGCCGCGAGCCGCTTCGACGCCGACCAGAGCGCCGGCGTATCGCTGGAGGGCGAAACCGATTTCACCGGTTACACCCGGCTCGAGGATCAGGCCACGGTGATCGCCCTGCTGCGCGACGGCGCCAGCGTCGACGTCCTGGAGACCGGCGAGCACGGCATCGTGGTGCTCGACAAAACCCCGTTCTATGCCGAATCCGGCGGTCAGGTCGGCGACCGCGGGGTACTGCGCGGCGAAGGCTTCCGCTTTCGCGTCGACGACACCCGCAAACAGGGTGGGGCGGTGTTCGGCCATATCGGTGAGCTCGTGGAAGGAAGCCTGCGCGTCGGCGAGCGGGTCAACGCCGAGGTCGATCGCGCGGCGCGTCAGGCCACGGCATTGAACCACTCCGCTACGCACCTGCTGCACGCCGCGCTGCGCCGCGTGCTCGGCGAACATGTGCACCAGAAGGGTTCGCTCGTGGACCCCGAGCGGCTGCGCTTCGATTTTTCCCATTTCGAGCCGATCCGCGACGAGCAACTGCGCGAGATCGAGCGCCTGGTGAATGCCGAGATCCGCCGCAACCATGCCGTCGAGACCCGCCTGATGTCGCTCGAAGACGCCAAGGCCAGCGGCGCGATGGCGTTGTTCGGCGAGAAATACGCCGACCAGGTGCGGGTCTTGCGCATGGGCGATTTCTCGGTCGAGCTGTGCGGCGGCACCCACGTCAAGGCGGTCGGCGACATCGGCCTGTTCAAGATCGTGCAGGAATCCGGGATCGCCTCCGGGGTGCGTCGTATCGAGGCGCTGACCGGCGACGCGGCGCTGCGTTGGGTCGAAGAGGAAGAAGCCCGTCTCGCGCGCATCGCCGAGGTCGTCAAGGCCGGGCGCGATGAGATCGAGAGCAAGGTCGTGCAGCTCGCCGAGCGCGGTCGCCAGCTGGAGAAGGAGCTCGATCGTCTGAAGGCCAGGTTGGCCGCGGCGGCGGGCAGCGACCTCGCCTCCCAGGCGGTCGAGATCGATGGCGCGCGGGTGCTTGCCGCGCGCCTCGACGGCGTCGACGCCAAGGCCCTGCGCGAAACCATGGACCGCCTGAAGGACAAACTCGGCAGCGCCGTCATCGTGCTTGGCTCGGCGCGCGACGGCAAGGTAAGCCTGGTTGCCGGCGTGACCCGGGATCTGACCGACAAGATCCGCGCCGGCGATCTGGTCAGGGAAGTCGCCGCTCAGGTCGGTGGCAAGGGCGGCGGCCGCGCGGACATGGCGCAGGCGGGCGGCAACCGGCCCGAGGCGTTGCCCGGCGCGCTCGCGGCAGTGCCCGACTGGGTGCGCGAGCGGCTCGCCTCCTGACAGGATCCGATGCTCCCCGCGATGGCCGGCGCGCTGCTTCTCTATCTGGCTTGTGGTGCGTTGGCCGGCCTGCTTGCCGGTCTGCTCGGTGTCGGCGGCGGCCTGATCGTGGTGCCCTCGCTGCTTGTCGCCTTCGCCTGGCTCGGTTTTCCGCCCGACAGCGCCACCCATCTTGCGATCGGCACCTCGCTGGCCACCATCGTGCCGACCGGTCTCGCCTCGGCGCGCGCTCACCAGCGCCGTGGCGCGCTCGACTGGCCGACGGTCGCGCGGATGTCACCGGGCCTGGTCGTCGGCAGCGTGACGGGCGGCCTGCTCGCCCGCCGGCTCGACGGCGCTTGGCTGAGCGCCGCCTTCGGCCTGTTCACCTGGTTCGTGGCCTGGCGCTTGTTGCGTCGGAGCCTGGTGCGTGAAAGCGCCTGTCGGCGCGCCGGCGGCGCCTTCCCGCTCGCGGTTGGATTCGGCATCGGCGCGCTGTCGGCGCTGGTCGGCATCGGCGGTGGCACCCTGTCGGTGCCCTGGCTGCACCGACGCGGCCTGCGCATCGCCCACGCGGTGGCGACCTCGAGCGCGCTCGGCGTGCCGATCGCGCTGGCCGGCGCGTTGACCTATGCCTGGGCCGGCATGGCGGCGCGGGGTTTACCGCCTGGCGCCACCGGGTTCGTCTACTGGCCCGCCTTCGCCGGCGTGATCGCCGCCAGCGTCGCCTGCGCCCCGTTCGGCGCGTGGCTTGCCCACCGCATCGACACCGTCCGGCTGAAACAGCTCTTTGCGCTGTTCCTGCTCGTCATCGGCGCGCGCCTGCTGTTTAGCTCTGTTTCTTGAACAACAACAGCTTGCCGTCCTCGTCGCGCAACACCATGCGCCCGTCGCGAATCGCGTATTCATAGCTTTTGACGAGCTGGTTGTCGTTGTTGCGGAAGCTGATATAGCGGTCGGTGTGGCGCTCGTCTCCCTGTACATACTCGTCGCGGCTGACATAGAGCCGGAACATGCCGCGCCCGATCACCAGCCATTCGCCGTTGCGACCGCGCCATTTTCCCTCCAGGCTGTCGGGATCGCTGCTCGGATCGCCGGCGGGCCAAGCCTGGCGCATCCAGCTCTGGCTTTGGCGGAAATAGGGCGAAAGCAAGGTCGACGGCAAACCGGCGCCGACGCCGCCAGCCAGCCCCGGCATCCCCATCATCGCCGACTGGCCGGGCAATCCGGCGCCGGGGATCGAGGCGCCATAAGGCAGCGCCCCCGGCGTCCAGGCGCCTGTGCCGGGCAAGGCCGCTGGCGCGCCCGGTGACGCAAGGAAGGGGTTCAGCCATGGGTAGGGGTCCTCGTCGAGCAGACCCATCAGGCGCATCATCGTGCGCATCGCGGCAATGAATGGGTTGTCGCCGGCGCTGCCGTGGAAGGACCGCGCCGGCGTCCCGGTCGCCGTCAGGCACAGAGCGAGCAGCAGGGTCCCGGGCAGGAGGCGCATCTTGTTCTTGTCTCTTTTAATCGTGGGGGATTCAGGTTAGATTAGCAGAGCGGTTCCGGCACGGGGGGTGGGGCCGGGATCGGCGACGATGCCCATCCACGCCAATCAACCATCGCGGTCAGCGAAGAGTTTAACCATGACAGAAGAGAATGCAACCGTCGTAGAACGGCGCGGAAGAACCCGGGAGATGGTGGAGAAGCTGCTGGTCGAGCGCCAGGAAATGCTGGTGTTGTTCTGCCAGGTGGCGGGGCTCGACCCCTTCACCGACAAGGCCTCGGTCAGTGAACGTCTTCAGCGTTTCTGCCAAGTGCTGGTCGACTACATGGCGTTCGCCCATTTCGAGATCTACGACCGGCTCGCGCGCGGAAAGGAACGGCGCGCCGGGATCCTGGCGACCGCCGAAGAGGTCTACCCACGGATCGCGTCGCTGACCGAGCAGGCGGTCGAGTTCAACGACAAATACGATGACACCTCGCCACGGGCCGATCTGAGCGAGCTCGCGGCCGATCTCTCGCACCTTGGAGAGGTGCTGGCCGAGCGGGTCGAGCTGGAGGACCGCCTGATCGCCTCGATGGTGTCCGGCTGAACGGCGCCCGGCGGAGTCGATGTTTCAACTGAAGACGCTGAACCGCTGGTGCCCCCCGGAAGACGAGTTTCTGGCTCCACTGAGAGTTGCCCCGCCGTGCCGGGATCTGCTCTCCGGTTTTCCGCGTGGCGTCGACAACGTCCGCGTCGACGTTCTGCTGAGTCAGCGCTTTACCGATATCGCCAGCGAATGGGCCAGCGCCTTGTTGCAGCAGCGTCTCGGTGAACTGCATCAGTGGAACGGCGAGCCGTTCGGACCGACCACGAAAAACCTCGAACAACGCTTCCGCGACGCCTATGCCTCCTTGCAGCAGGTCGTCATCGAACGCGCGCGCAACGAATCGGCGCCGCAACTGCTCGATCTTTTCCATGTCGCGGTCTTCAGCTACCTGCTCGAGCTGCCGGTGCGCGAACATCAACGCGTGCGCAAGCGCCTGACACGGATGCTGGGGATGGGCGCGAGCGGCACCAATGAGCACGCCCTGACCTTGAACGAACGGCTCGTCCGTCTTGCCAGCCACGAACGCGCGATTCGCTATCATCTGACCCGCTCGTTGTTTCGCCCGGTCTACAAGCTCGAGATCGGCCACTTGCGCAAGGCGAGAAAATCGGTGCTCGGACGTTCCTGGCAGATCCCGGTCGATTGCCTGTTCAATCCGCTGATGCAGCTTCCCGGCTTCGAAGCCGACGACGAGTTCATGCGCCACTACCCGCTGTGCTTCTCCGACCCGGAACATGGCGAAGAGCTGTTCGCCAGCCTCGTCGGGCTGTTGCGCGAGCTGTTCGGCCCCTACCTGCCGAAAAGCGTGCTCGCCACCAGCGGCAAGAAGCTGGGTCACGTTCACCAGCCCACCCTGGGTTATCTCTCGAAGTACTATTTCAACGAAGAACTCTATGGCCGGGAGGGCAGCTGGCTCGACGAGCCGGACAACTTCTGGTTGCTGATCGGCTCGCCCGAGCTTGCCCGCGGCAGCCGCGCCAGCCTGATCCAGGTGTATTCCGCCCACTGGCGCGACGACCGCTGGCCCGAGTACCAGAAACTGCTGCGCAAAACCCTGTTGCGGCGTTTGCGACCGGTGCGCAACCTGCTGCTGGCGGCGCAGTATACCCCCGAGGTATGCGGCGGACTCGACCAGCCGTTGCCGCCGCGTCTGGTCTACCTCTACCTCGCCGGGCGTCTCGCGCGCAAGGAGCTGCTGCGCCGGCTCGAGGCGCTGACGGTTGGATCGCCCCAGCCGCTGATGCGCGCGCTCGATCAAGCCCAGCGCGCGATGCGTCGGTTCTCGTCCGCCGAGCGGACGAAGCGCGTGCTGCGCGGTTTCGAGGGCTTCTTGAGCCTGCGTCGCGATGGCAAGCGCGCCTTGCAGTTCATGCGCCTGCAACACAGCTTCCGGCTGCTCGAAAACCCCGACGAGGTAATGCTCTCGCGTGCCAACGGGGTATTGCAAGAACTGCTCTTCGCCAACGAGATGCGGGGTCAGAGCAAGGCGGTGCGTACCCACGTCATCGTCAAGGCCGACCTGCGCGGCTCCTCGGCGATCATCTCGCGCCTGATCGCCGACAAGCTGAACCCCGCGACCTACTTCAGCCTGAACTTCTTCAACCCGATCACGCGCGTGGTCGAGGAACTGGGCGGGGAGAAGGTCTTCGTCGAAGGTGACGCGGTGATCCTCGCGGTGATCGAGCACGAAGGGGTCGGCAGTCGTCGCCAGGCGGTGGCTCACGCCTGCCTGCTGGCGCAGAAGATCCTCGAGGTGGTCGATCGCAAGAACGCCGGCAACCGCAAGCACAAGCTGCCGGAGCTCGAGGTCGGACTGGGCATCGCCTACTCCGATTCTCCTCCCACCTACCTCTACGACGGCGACAAGCCGATCATGATCTCGCCGGCGATCCACCGCAGCGACCGCCTCTCATCCTGTCATTCCGACGTGCGCAAGCAGGTCTTCAAGACCCGCGGACGCGGCATCGAGGTGGTCACGCCGAGCCACGGCCGCATGGAACACAAAGCCGACAGCGAAAACCTGCTGCGCTACAACGTCAATGGCATCGAACTCGACGCCCCGGCCTTCATCAAACTGAAGAACGAACTGGTGCTGCGTCGTTTCGAGGTGCTCGACAAGACCCGGGACGAGGCGGTGTGGATGTATGCCGGTCGTTTCACCGATCGCGTCGGCGGTGTGCACTGGCTGGTGATCCGTGAAGCGTCCGTGCGGGTGTGGGAAGAGGACGGCCGTCTGACCCCGGATCCGAAAGGCCGTCATTTCTATGAAGTCATCACCGATCCAGAGCAGATCGCGCTGGCGCGCAAGCGCATGAGCACCAGCTCATCCGGTGAGTTCGCCTCCTCGGCCTTGCGTCCCGAACCCGGCTAGTTCGCGCTCACCGGAATGAAAGTAACCACTATGGAACGCAGAACTGGCGCATTTCAGCGGCTAATGTAATGTGAAAATACGACAGCTACTCAGCCAATCAGCTGAAATGATATTCACCAGGCAGGGCGTAGGCCCGATCGAGCGCGGCGGATCGGGCGGCGCCGCCGGGTGATGCCGCGTCATGAGCGTTGGCTGAGTCGTGAACGAATAAAATGGCCCCAGGGGCGACGCGTATAAGCGCGTTCGCCCAGCTCGGAACCCCTCCCGATTGTGGTAGTCTAAGCGCCGAGAGTCAGCCGGATGGCCGCCGTGGCGTCGCCGCGGAGGAAAGTCCGGGCTCCAATGGACAGGGCGCCAGGTAACGCCTGGGGGGCGCAAGCCCACGGAAAGTGCCACAGAAAACATACCGCCGATGTTCGCAAGAGCAGGCAAGGGTGAAAAGGTGCGGTAAGAGCGCACCGCGCCCCTGGCAACAGGGGTGGCAGGGTAAACCCCGCCCGGAGCAAGACCAAATAGGGGGGCAGGCTGAAAGGCCACGCGTGGTCCGCGCGGTCCCCGGGTAGGTCGCTAGAGGCGCATGGCGACATGCGTCCCAGATGAATGGTCATCCTCGACAGAACCCGGCTTACAGGCTGGCTCTCTTCTTCCAACTTCTCTTTCCAATTGTTGCCTATTGTGTCGTTTTGGGCTTCTCCCTCCTTCCGTTCGTGACAACTTACTTTAACTTGCTTTCTTAGTTTTTTGGTTTTCCAGCCGAAAGCCAGCGTCATTTTATCGTCTCGAAAAAAACGTTTTAAGTTGCTGTCCGCAAAAGGGAATTCTTGACTTCCGCCTTGACAGCCCTGGGTTCGTTGTCCATTATTGTGTTCCAAAGTGGGGTGAAGTGGGGTAAAGGGGGAATTTGTCCAGGTGGATGGGGAGTCGGGGGTCTTCTTTCAGGGTTACAGCCCGCTGAGCCTCGACGCCAAGGGGCGGCTGGCGATCCCCGCGCGCTATCGCGAGCGCCTGCGTGATTGCTGCGCCGCGCGTCTGGTCATCACCATCAATCCGCAAGAGCGTTGCCTGTGGGTCTACCCGCGTAACGAGTGGCTGGTGATCGCGGGCCAACTGGCGCGCCTGCCGACCCTCAACCGCCAGAATCAGACCATGAAACGGCTGCTGCTGGGCCGGGCTTCCGAGGTCGAGATGGACGCTCAGGGGCGTGTGCTGTTGTCGGCGGAGTTGCGTGAATACGCCAATCTCGACAAGCGCGTGGTGTTGTCCGGAGACGGTCGCAAGTTCGAGCTGTGGGACGAGGCGCGTTACAACGAGCTGTTCAACGGCTGGCTCGAAGAGGTCGCCGAGCCGGGTTCCGACCTTTCGGAAGGTCTGGAGCAGCTCGCGTTGTGAGCGGGGAGCGCGCCGAAGGCCACGCCAGCGTGTTGTTGGCGGAGGCGGTCGAGGGCCTCGCGGTGAAACCGCACGGCTGTTATGTCGACGCCACCTTCGGACGCGGCGGGCACAGCGCCGCGGTGCTCGATCGATTGGGGCCGGAGGGGCGCCTGATCGCGATCGACAAGGATCCGGAAGCGGTGGAGGCGGCGCGGCGGCGTTTCGGCGCCGATCCGCGTTTCACGATACGCCATGGCTCATTCGCCGGTCTCGGCGGCTACCTGGAAGAGTGCGGGCTGCTCGGCCGGGTCGACGGCCTGTTGCTGGACCTGGGGGTTTCGTCACCGCAGCTCGACGAGGCGCGGCGCGGTTTCAGTTTCCTGCGCGAGGGTCCGCTGGACATGCGCATGGATGTCAGCCGGGGTCTCAGCGCGGCCGAGTGGCTGGCGCGGGTCGAGGTCGGCGAGCTTGCCCGGGTGCTGCGCCGCTACGGCGAGGAACGTCACGCCGGGCGCATCGCGCGCGCCATCGTGGCCGCGCGCGAGAGCGGTCCGATCCGCACCACGACGCGGCTCGCGGCCGTGATCGCCGAGGCGATGCCGGGGCGGCCCGATCCGCACAAGCACCCGGCGACGCGCAGTTTTCAGGCGATCCGCATCTTCCTGAACCGGGAGCTGGAGGATCTGGAACGCGTATTGGCCGACGCGCCGGCGATCCTGGCGCGCGGTGGGCGCTTGGTGGCGATCAGCTTTCATTCGCTGGAGGACCGGATGGTCAAACGCTTCATGAAACAGGCGGCGCGTCCCGGTGCGGACCTTCCGGCCCGCCTGCCGGTGCCCGCCAGCGAACTGCGCGCGAGCATGCGCCTGATCGGCCGCGCGCGCCGCGCCGGCGAGGCCGAGATCGAGGCCAATCCGCGCGCGCGCAGCGCGGTATTGCGCATCGCCGAGCGTCGCTGATGGATGCGCGCCTGTTGTCGACGCTGGCTTTGGGGTTGGCCGTGGTGCTGTCGGCGTTGGCCGTGGTCTACGTCGAATACGAGGGGCGTCAGCTGTTCGCCCGGATCGAGCGGCAGCGGCGCGCGGCCGATGCGCTCGATGTCGAATGGCGTAATCTGCAACTCGAGCGCAGCACATTGCTGACCAATGCGCGCATCGAAGGCATTGCGCGCCGCGTATTGCATATGCGGCGCCCGAAAACGAACGAAATCATCCTGGCGGAACCGTGAAGAAAGCTGTGACATCCCGACCCGGCGCACCCAAGCCATCGCTCGACCGGGCGACTCCGGCGCCCCGTTACGACGCGCGGCGGCGGGTGGTGCTCGGTCTGCTCGCGCTCGCGGCGTTGGGCTTGGTCGCGCGCGCGATCGAGCGCCAGATCATCGAGCGCGATTTCCTGCGCGGCGAGGGAGAACGGCGCTTCCTGCGCATCGTCGAGATGCCGGCGCATCGCGGCGTCATCATGGATCGTAACGGCGAGAAGCTCGCGGTCAGCGCGCCGGTGGTATCGATCGCGGTCAACCCGCGCGTTCTGCCCCGGGATACCGCGCGTCTGCTGCCGTTGGCGCGTGCGCTGGACCTCGATTACGAAGCCTTGCGCCGCAAGCTCACCGCCAATGCGCGGCGGAGCTTTCTGTATCTGAAGCGTGGTGTGGATCCGTCGCTGGCCGGCAAGGTGCGGGATCTGGCGCGTGGGCTCGATCTGCGCGGCATCGAGTTTCAGCGGGAATACCACCGTTTCTATCCCAGTGGTGAGATCACCGCGCATGTCGTCGGCCTGACCGACATCGACGACCAGGGCATCGAAGGCATGGAACTGGCCGACGACGCCCATTTGCGCGCCCATCCGGGCCGCAAGCGCGTGATCCGTGACGGCCGCCATCGCGTGATCGAGGATCTGGAACGGATCGAAGCGCCGCGCGATGGGCGGGATCTGACGCTGAGCATCGACCGCCGCCTGCAATACATCGCCTATCGCGAATTGAAGGCGGCGGTCGCTCGCCATCACGCGCGCGCGGGCAGCCTGGTGCTGCTCGATGTGCGCAGCGGCGAGATTCTGGCGTTGGTCAACCAGCCCTCGTTCAATCCCAACAAGCCGGGCGCGGCGCGGCGCGGCGCGTTGCGCAACCGCGCGTTGACCGACGTCGCCGAACCCGGCTCGACGATGAAGCCGTTCACGGTGGCCGCCGCGCTCGATCTCGGCGCGGTGAGCCCGGATGCCATCATCGACACCCGTCCGGGGTACCTGCGTATCGGCCGTGACCGGGTGAGCGATCATCATCCGCTGGGGCGCATCGACCTCGGCACCCTGCTCGCGAAATCCAGCAATGTCGGCGCCGCCAAGCTGGCGCTGGCGCTCGATAGCGAAGCCTTCCACGACTACCTCGCCGCGCTCGGCCTGGGTCGTCCGACCGGCATCGGTTTCCCCGGCGAGGTCAGCGGGCGCCTTGCCCCGGCCGGCCGCTGGCGACGCTTCGAGCAGGCGACGATGTCGTTCGGCTACGGGCTGTCGGTGACCCCGTTGCAGCTCGCCGCGGCCTATGCCGTGATCGCCGCCGACGGCGTCAAGCGGCCGCTGAGCCTGCGCAAGCGCGAGGCGCCGGCGGCCGGCCGGCAGGTCATGAAGCCCGCCACCGCGCGCCTGCTGCGCAAGCTGTTGCAACGTGTCGTGGAAAAGGGCGGCACCGCGCCGCGCGCCGCGATTCCCGGTTTCAGCGTGGCCGGCAAGACCGGCACCACGCGCAAGCTGGTGCATGGCCGCTATTCCAACAAGCAGTATCGTTCCTTGTTCGTCGGCATGGCCCCGGCGAGCCGGCCGCGTTATGTGTTGCTGGTGATGATCGATGAACCGAAAGGGCGGGAATACTACGGCGGCGCGGTCGCCGCGCCGGTATTCTCGCGGGTGATGTCCGAGACCCTGCGTCTGATGAACGTCGTGCCGGACCAGGCGCTGGATGGCGCGCCGAGGCTGCGTCTCGCCGCGCTCGACGGGGTGGCGCGATGATGCCGGCGCCGACGTTTCGCCGCGTGACCCTGGGGGACCTGCTGGCCGGGATCGCCGATCCCGGCGCCGCGGATGGCTTGTGTCCCGGCGCGATCGAGCAGGACAGCCGGCGCCTGGGCGCGGACAGCCTGTTTCTGGCGACGCGCGGCCAGCGTCATCACGGGCTCGACTTCGTGCGCGTCGACACCCCGGCGCTGGCGATCCTGGCCGAACCCGATGCGCGCTGGCCGGCGCGGCGCATCGCCGCGCTCGGCGTGTCGCTGGGGCGCCCGGTGATCGCGGTGCCGGAGCTCGGGCGGCGCGCGAGCCGCATCGCCGCGCGTTTCTACCAGGATCCGTCGGCCGCGCTGCGCGTCATCGGCATCACCGGCACCAACGGCAAAACCAGTTGCGCCCATTATCTCGCGATGGCCAGCGAAGCGCGTTGCGCCACCATCGGCACCCTGGGTTACGGTTTCGGCGACGCGCTGAAGGCGACCGCGAATACCACCAGCGGCGCGGTCGATACCCAGCGCCAGCTCGCCGAGTTGCACGACCAGGGCGCGGAATGGGTGGCGATGGAGGTGTCGTCGCACGCGCTCCATCAGCATCGGGTCGCGGCGGTGCGCTTCGATACCGCGATCCTGACCAATCTGAGCCGCGATCATCTCGATTATCACGGCGACATGCGCGCCTACGCCGAGGCCAAGCGCCGCCTGTTCGAACAGGCCGGTCTGAAGCGCGCGGTGATCAATCTGGACGATGCCTTCGGGCGCGAGCTCTACGAGCAGCTGCCGGCGAGCGTCGAGGCCATCGTCTACGGCCGCCGGGAGCATGTCGCACAGGCCGCCGCGGCGCATCGCGTCCGCCTGTTAGACCTCCAGGCCACGCTGCGCGGGCTCGAGCTGGAGATCCAGCTCGACGATTACCGCGACCGCCTGCAAGTGCCGCTGATCGGCGGCTTCAACGCCGCCAACCTGATGGCGGTGGCCGGCGCGCTGCTCGGCGCCGGCCTGACGCCGCAACGGGTGGCCGGACGTCTTGCCGCTCTGCGCAACATCGCCGGTCGCATGCAGACCTATGGTGGCGACGGACGTCCGCTTGTGGTGGTCGATTATGCGCACACCCCGGATGCGCTGGCCAATGCGCTGGAGGCGCTGCGCGGGCACTGTCGTGGCCGCCTGTTGTGCGTGTTCGGTTGCGGCGGCGAGCGCGATGCCGGCAAGCGTCCGCTGATGGGCTCGGTCGCCGAGCAGCATGCCGACCAAGTGATTCTGACCGACGACAACCCACGCGGCGAGGCGCCGCAAGCGATCATTGACCAGATCCTGCGCGGCATGCGCCGGCCGGAGCGGGCGCAACGTGAGCCGGATCGCGCGCGCGCGATCTGCCGCGCGATCGCGATCGCCGGAGCCGACGACGTCGTGTTGGTCGCCGGCAAGGGGCATGAAGGCTACCAACTGGTCGGCGACCAGGTGCGACCGTTCTGCGACCAGGCGGTGGTCGCGGTCGCGCTCGCGCAGTGGCGGGGAGGGGCGTGATGGAATGGGCGATGGCCGATGCCGCGCGCGCGATCGGCGGCGAGCTGATCGGCGGGAACCCCCGCTTTACGCGCGTCGGAACCGATACCCGCCGGCTTGCTCCGGGCAGCTTGTTCGTCGCCCTGCGCGGGCCGAACTTCGACGGTCACGACCATCTCGACGCGGCGCGTGACGCCGACGCCGCCGGCGCCTTGGTGCAGCGCGCGCTCGATCACCGCCTGCCGCGCATCCGGGTCGACGACAGCCTGCGCGGCCTCGGCCGTCTCGCCCATGCCTGGCGCGAGCGGCGCGCCGGCCAGCTGGTCGCGATCACCGCGAGCAACGGCAAGACCACGATGAAGGAGATGCTTGCCGCGATCCTGCGGCGGCAGGGTCCGGTGCACGCGACGCGCGGCAACCGGAACAACGAGATCGGCGTGCCGACGACCCTGCTCGAATGGCGCGATCAGCCGCGCGCGGTGATCGAGCTGGGCGCCAACCACCCCGGCGAGATCGGTTACCTGAGTCGCATCGTCGCGCCCGACGTGGCGTTGCTCGGCAACGCCGGGCGCGCCCATCTGGCCGGTTTCGGCGACGAGCGCGGCGTTGCCACGGCGAAGGCCGAGATCGTTCAGGGGCTGCGTCCCGGGGGGCATTTCCTGTTTCCGTCCGACAGCCGTTGGAGCGAGCTGTGGCGGGTGCTGGCCGGCGACGCGCGCGTCACCACCTTCGGCTTCGATGCCGCCGCCGATGTCCGGGTCGATCCGGCGACAATCCGAATCGCGCGTGGCGCCGAGGGGTTCGTCACCCGTTTTCGGCTGCGCGCCGGCGCGCGCGAGAGCGAGATCGCGCTGCGCCTCGCGGGGCGCCACAACGTCGCCAACGCCCTCGCCGCGGCCAGCGTCGCGCTCGCTCTGGGTCTGCCGCTGGAGGCGATACGCGAAGGACTCGCCGGGCTGCCTCCGGTGCCGGGTCGGCTCGCGCCCGAGGCGCTGCCCGGAGGCGGGTTGCTGATCGACGACAGCTACAACGCCAATCCCGATTCGGTGCGGGCCGCGATCGAGGTGTTGGCGCGACTGCCGGGGCGGCGCACCCTGGCGCTCGGCGAGCTCGGCGAGCTCGGCGTCGCGGCGCCGGCGCTGCACGAGGGCCTGGGCGAGGCGGCGCGCGACGCCGGGATCGAGCGCCTGTTCGCGCTCGGTCCGCTGGCGGCGCGCGCGGCCTCGGCCTTCGGCCCCGGCGGTCGGCGTTTCGATGACCACGCCGCGCTCGCGGCGGCGCTGCGCGCCGATCTCGGCGGCGCGGATGTGGTGTTGGTCAAGGGTTCGCGCTCGGCGGCGATGGAGCGCGTCGCCGAGGCCCTGCGCGGGGGGGCGCCGGCATGATGCTGTGGCTCGCCGACTGGCTCGCGCAATGGGATCCGAGCTTCCATGTGCTGCGCTATATCACGCTGCGCGCGATCCTTGCCGCGTTGACCGCGCTGGTCATCTCCTTCCTCGTCGGGCCGTTGCTGATCCGCCGCCTGAGCCGTCGCCAGATCGGTCAGACGGTGCGTGACGACGGTCCTCGAAGCCATCTGTCGAAGGCCGGCACGCCGACCATGGGCGGCACCCTGATCCTGGTCGCGATCGCGGTCTCGACGCTGGCCTGGGGCGATCTCGGCAACCGCTATGTGTGGGTCGCGCTGCTGGTGACGCTGGCGTTCGGCGTGATCGGCTTCGTCGATGATTACAAAAAGCTGGTGAAGAAGGATTCACGCGGCCTGATCGCGCGCTGGAAGTACCTTTGGCAGTCGCTGATCGGTCTCGGCGCGGCCCTGTATCTCTACGCCAGCGCGGGCACGCCGGCCGAGACCCAACTGTTCGTGCCCTTTCTGAAGGATGTGGTGATCGAGCTCGGGCCGATGTATGTGGTGCTGGCCTATTTCGTCATCGTCGGCAGCTCGAACGCGGTCAACCTGACCGATGGCCTCGATGGCCTTGCGATCATGCCGACGGTGATGGTCGCCGCGGCGCTGGCGATCTTCGCCTACCTCTCGGGCCATGCCTACTTCGCCAGCTACCTGTTCATCCCGAAGCTGCCCGGGGTCGGCGAGCTGGCGATCTTCTGTAGCGCGATCGTCGGCGCCGGACTCGGCTTTCTGTGGTTCAACGCCTACCCGGCGCAGGTGTTCATGGGCGATGTCGGCGCGCTCGCGCTGGGCGCGGCGCTCGGCGTGGTCGCGGTCAGCGTGCGCCAGGAGCTGGTGCTGCTGATCATGGGCGGGGTGTTCGTCGTCGAGACCCTGTCGGTGATCGTGCAGGTGGCCTCGTTCAAGTTGACCGGACGACGGGTGTTCCGCATGGCCCCGCTGCACCATCATTTCGAACTCAAGGGCTGGCCCGAGCCGCGCGTCATCGTGCGCTTCTGGATCATCACCGTGATCCTGGTGCTGGTCGGTCTTTCCAGTCTGAAGATCCGGTGACCCCGTTATGTACGCGACGATGGAGAAACCCGTGAACGATGCCCCCCGCACCCTGATCGTCGGCCTCGGCAAGACCGGGTTGTCGTGCGCGCGTTTCCTCGCCCGCCAGGGACTGCCGGTGGCGGTGACCGACAGCCGCGACAGGCCGCCGGCGCTTGCGGGCTTGCAGCGCGAGCTGCCGTCGGTGGCGGTGTTCGCCGGCGGTTTCGACGCCGCCGCCTTCGACGCCGCCGATCGGCTGATCGTCTCGCCGGGGGTGGCGGTCGGCCATCCCTTGATCCAGCGCGCGTTGCGGCGCGGCGTCGAGGTGATCGGCGACATCGAGCTGTACGCGCGCGCGAGCACGCGACCGGTGATCGCGATCACCGGCTCGAATGGCAAGAGCACCGTCACCGCGATGCTCGCGGCGATGGCACGCGCCTGCGGGCGGCGCGTCGGCGTGGGTGGCAACTTTGGCACCCCGGCGCTGGAACTGCTCGACGAAGAGACCGATCTCGATGTCCTCGAGCTCTCCAGCTTTCAGCTCGAAACCACGGTTTCGCTGGCTCCGGTCGCCGCGGCGGTGCTGAACATCTCGGCCGACCACATGGACCGTTACGAGGGCATTGACGACTATGCGCTGGCGAAAGCGCGCATCTACCGCCAGGCCGGGCATCCGGTGTTCAACCGCGACGACGCCGCGGTGATGGCGATGCGGCAAGGGAATCATCCGGCGAGCTTCTTCACCCTTGGGACGCCGGCCGACGCCACCACCTGGGGCGTGCGCGAGCACGCCGGGGCGGGCTGGCTGGCGCGCGGGGCAGAGCGCCTGATGCCGGTTTCCGAGCTGCCGCTGCCGGGTCGCCACAACCAGGCCAACGCGCTCGCCGCGCTGGCTCTCGGCGCCGCCGCCGGGCTGCCGCTGGAAGGCATGCTGACCGGTTTGCGCGGTTTCCACGGCTTGCCGCACCGCACCCAGTTCGTCGCCGAGATCGATGGCGTGCGCTGGTTCAACGATTCGAAGGGCACCAACCCGGGCGCCACGATCGCCGCGCTGAACGGTTTTGCCGACCACCAGGGGCGCATCCTGCTGATCGCCGGCGGTCAGTGCAAGAACGCCGATTTCGCGCCGCTGGCGGTGGTCGCGCGGCGCGTCTGCAAGGCGTTGATCCTGTTCGGCGAGGACGCCGCCCGGATCGAACAAGCGCTGGACCCCGACCAGCGCGTCGAGCGTGCCGCCGACCTGCGCGAGGCGATTGCGCTGGCCGCCGAGCGCGCCGCCCCGGGCGACATCGTGCTGCTCTCCCCGGCCTGCGCCAGCTTCGATATGTTCAGCGGCTTCGAGCAGCGTGGCGAGCAGTTCGTGCGCATCGTCCTGGAGTACCGCGAATGAGCCACGCGCGCGCCACTCAGACTCCGCTCGCGCGGCGCGCGGGGATGCGGTTCGACGGGCTGTTGCTCGGCGCGGTGCTGGCGCTGCTTGCGTTCAGCCTGGTGATGGTGGCGTCGGCCTCGCTGCACCTCGGCGAGCGCGCCGCCGGCGAGCCGTTCCACTACGTCTTCCGCCACCTCTTCGCGCTGGCGCTGGGGCTCGGTCTCGGCGGTCTGGTGGCGGGCGTGCCGATCGCGGTCTGGGAAAAGAGCGGCCCGTGGCTGTTCCTCGTCGGGATGGCGCTGCTGGGCCTGGTGATGCTGCCCGGGGTGGGGCGCAGCGCCAACGGTGCGACGCGCTGGATCGCGCTCGGCGGTTTCAATCTGCAACCCTCGGAGTTCATGAAGTGGTTCGCGGTGATCTACATCGCCGGCTACCTGAACCGTCGCCGTGACGAGGTCGAACAGACCACCTGGGGCTTCGTCAAGCCGATGCTGCTGCTCGCGCTGGCCAGCGGCCTGATCATGCTGCAACCCGATTTCGGCACCACCGCGGTGCTGATGGCGGTGGCGCTCGGCATGCTGTTCCTCGGCGGCGCCTCGCTGCGTCATTATGCGGTACTGCTCGGCTTGGTGCTCGGCGCGGCGGTGCTGTTGGTGCTGGTCTCCTCGTACCGGCTGAAACGGGTCACGGTGTTTCTCGACCCCTGGAGCGATGTCAACGGCGCCGGCTACCAGCTCGCCCAGGCGCTGATCGCGTTCGGACGCGGCGGAATCGACGGCGTCGGTCTCGGCAACGGCGTGCAGAAGCTGTTCTATCTGCCCGAGGCGCATACCGATTTCCTGATGGCGGTGATCGGCGAGGAGTTCGGCCTGGTCGGCACCTTGTGCGTGATCGCGGCGTTCGCCTTGATCACCTGGCGGGTGTTCGCGATCGGCGCGCGCGCCGAGGCGATGGAGTGGCGCTTCGCCGCGTACACGGCCTATGGCTTCGGCATCTGGATCGGCTTGCAGGCATTCATCAATATCGGCGTCAACCTCGGTTTGTTGCCGACCAAGGGGATCACGCTGCCGTTCATGAGCTACGGCGGAAACGCGATCCTGGTCGCCTGCGTAATCGTCGCCATCGTGCTGCGCATCGATTTCGAGACCCGCATCGCCGATGCCGACGATGAGCTGCGGCGTCGCAACCGAGCGGCGCCGGCGAAGCCGGAAGAGGAGGCGAAATGGGCGCGCGTGTGATGGTCATGGCGGGTGGCACCGGCGGTCATGTATATCCGGCGCTTGCGGTCGCGCGGTTGCTGCGCGAGCGTGGTCACGAGGTCGCCTGGATGGGCGCGCCGGACAGCTTCGAGGCGCGCCTTGTGCCGGATGAGGGCTTCGTATTTCACGCGGTGCGGGTCGCCGGCCTGCGTGGCAAGGGCTGGGCGCGGCGCGCGGGCGCGCCGCTGATGCTCGGCGGCGCGCTTGCGCGCGCGCTTGCGGTGTTGCGGCGCGCGCGTCCGGCGGCGGTGCTCGGCATGGGCGGCTTCGTCAGCGGGCCGGGCGGGGTCGCCGCGCGCCTGCTCGGGCGACCGCTGGTGATCCACGAGCAGAACGCCGTTCCGGGGCTTACCAACCGCCTGCTCGCGCGCATCGCCAACCGCGTGCTCGAGGCCGTGCCGGGCAGCTTTCCGGCGGCGCGCGGCGCGCGCGCGGTCGGCAACCCGGTGCGCGCCGCGATCGCCGCGCTGGCGCCGCCGCAGCGACGTTTCGCGGAGCGCGGCGAAGCGCCGCTGAGTTTGCTGGTGCTGGGTGGTTCGCTCGGCGCGGAGGCCTTGAACCAGGTTGTGCCGGCGGCGCTCGCGCGGGTCGCCGCGCGCCATCCGCTGAGGGTGCGCCACCAGGCCGGGCGCGGCAAGGCCGAGGCCACCGCCCAGGCCTATCGCGCGGTCGGGCTGGAGGCCGAGGTCGACGAGTTCATCGACGATATGGCCGCGGCCTATGCCGGGGCGGACCTCGCGATCTGCCGCGCCGGCGCGTTGACGATCGCCGAGCTCGCCGCGGCCGGCCTGGGTGCGGTGCTGGTGCCTTATCCGCATGCCGTGGACGACCACCAGACCGCCAACGCGCGCGGTCTTGCAGAGGCCGGCGCGGCGCGCCTCGTGGCGCAAGCCGGGTTGACCGTCGAGACCCTTGCGGAGATCCTCGACGCGCTGTTTTCCAGTGGTCGGGAGGGCCTTTCGGAGATGGCCGGTCGCGCGCGCGCCCTGGCGCGACCCGATGCCGCGCGCGCGGTCGCCGATGCCTGCGAGGAGGTGATGTCGTGAGTGCGTCGTTCACCGCCCACGCGCCCGAGAGCGCGATGAAGCGCGTGCGGCGCATTCATTTCGTCGGCATCGGCGGCGCCGGGATGAGCGGCATCGCCGAGTTGACCCGCAACCTCGGTTTCGAGGTGTCCGGCTCGGACATGCGCGAGAACCAGGCCACGCGCCGCCTCGAAGCCCTTGGCGCGCGCATCCATATCGGCCATGACGCGGCGCATGTCGCGGAGGCCGACGCGGTGGTGATCTCGAGCGCGGTGGGGGACGACAACCCCGAGGTCGTCGCCGCGCGCGCGCGCCGCGTGCCGGTGGTGCCGCGCGCCGAGATGCTCGCCGAGTTGATGCGTTTCCGCTACGGCATCGCGGTCGCCGGCACCCACGGAAAGACCACCACCACCAGTCTGGTCGCGAGCGTGCTCAGCGAGGGCGGGCTGGATCCGACCTTCGTCATCGGCGGGCGGCTGAACTCGGCCGGCGCCAACGCGCGGCTCGGGGAAAGCGGTTATCTGGTGGCCGAGGCCGATGAGAGCGATGCCTCGTTCCTCTATCTGCAACCGATGATCGCGGTGGTGACCAATATCGACGCCGATCATCTGTCGACCTACGGCGGTGATTTCACGCGGCTGGTCGGGACCTTCGCCGAGTTTCTGCACCATCTGCCGTTCTACGGCCTCGCGGTGTTGTGCATCGACGATCCCGAGATCCGTCGCCTGCTGCCGTCGCTCGGCCGCCCGGTGCGCACCTATGGTTTCGATACCGCCGCCGATGTGCGCGCCGGCGGGGTCCGGGCGGAGGGCGCGCGCACCCGCTTTGAGGTCGCATTGGCCGACGGCGGGCGTTTCCCGGTCACCTTGAACCTGCCGGGGCGACACAACATCGCCAACGCCCTGGCGGCGATCGCGGTCGCTCGCGAGCTGGGCGTGCCGGTCGAGGCGATTCAGCGCGCGCTGGCCGGGTTCGAGGGCATCGGGCGACGTTTTCAGATTCATCCTTGCCGCGCCGGCGACGCCGACGATGTGCTGTTGATCGACGATTACGCGCATCACCCGAACGAGTTGCGCGCGACTCTCGCGGCGGTGCGCGAGGGCTGGCCCGGACGCCGCCTGGTGTTGGTTTTCCAGCCGCATCGCTATACCCGCACGCAGGAGCGCTTCGAGGATTTCGTGCAGGTCTTGTCGGAGGCCGACGTACTGGTATTGAGCGAGGTCTTCGCCGCCGGCGAGGCGCCGATCGCCGGCGCCGACGGTCGCGCGCTGAGCCGCGCGATCCGCGCGCGCGGCCAGATCGACCCGGTGTTTGTCGATCCGGTCAGCGAGACGCCGGCGGTGTTGCGCGGGTTGCTGCGTGCCGGCGACATCGTGCTGGTCGCCGGCGCCGGCGACATCGGCGCGGTCGCCGCCGGACTGCCACGGGAGTTATGCCGATCATGAACCAGGGTATCGACAAGACGGATCTGGGACGCGTCGCGGTGCTGCTCGGCGGGCGCGCGGCGGAGCGCGAGATCTCGCTGATCAGCGGTCGCGCGGTGCTCGAGGCGCTGCGCCGCCAGGGGGTCGACGCGCATCCGTTCGATCCTGCCGACGGACTCACCGGATTGACCGCGGATGCCTTCACGCGCGCCTTTGTCGTGCTGCACGGGCGCGGCGGCGAGGACGGCGTGATCCAGGGCTATCTCGACAGCGTCGGTCTGGCATACACCGGCAGCGGAGTCGCCGGTTCGGCGCTGGCGATGGACAAGTACCGCAGCAAGCTGCTGTGGCGCGGCCTCGGCCTGGCGACGCCGGACTTCATCGTTGCGCGCGATGCCGGCGGGCTGTCCGCGGCCGCCCGTCTGGGTTTTCCGCTGATGGTCAAGCCGGCGCATGAGGGCTCGAGCATCGGCATTCGCAAGGTCGACGACCTTGCCGCGCTCGAATCGGCCTGGCGCGAGGCCGCCGCCCTGGATGACGAGGTGCTCATCGAACAGTGGATCGACGGCGCCGAGTACACCTGCGCGCTGCTCGGCGCGCGCGCGCTGCCGCTGATCCGGCTCGAAACCACCAACCCGTTTTATGACTACGCCGCGAAGTACCAGGACGAGGACACCCTTTACCACTGCCCCAGCGGTCTCGACGAGGCCACCGAGAAGGCGTTCCAGGAGCTTGCGCGAACGGCTTTCGCGGCCCTCGGCGCGAGCGGCTGGGGGCGCATCGATCTGATGGTCGACGGCTCCGGCCGGCCGTGGCTGATCGAGGCGAATACGGTGCCGGGGATGACCGATCACAGCCTGGTGCCGATGGCCGCGCGCGCCGCCGGCATCGATTTCGACGAGCTGGTGTTGCGCATCGCCGCGAGCGCCGGCCACGGGGGGGCGCGCTGATGGCCGCGCCGCGTCGTCACGCCCGCCCGCGTCGCGCGGCATGGCGTCCGCGCCGGCCGGACGCGCGCGCGTTGAAGCTCGGCGGCGGCGTGCTGCTGCTGGGGCTGCTGCTCGGCGGCGGTGCCTGGCTCGGCGGCCTGCTCGCCGACCCCGCGGTAATGCCGGTGCGCCACGTCGGCGTCGACGGCCTGCTGCGGCATGTCTCGCGGGCGCAACTGCAACGGCGTATCGAGGAGGTGGTGAGCGGCGAGAGCTTCTTCACCGTGGATGTCGACGCGGTGCGCAAGGCGGCGCGCGGGATTCCGTGGGTCGATGACATCCGCGTGCGCAAGCAATGGCCGGATCGCTTGCGCGTCGAGGTCGTCGAGCAACGCGCGGTGCTGCGCTGGAACGATCGGATGCTGGTCAACGCCCGCGGCGAGCCCTTCGCCGCGCCGCGCGCCAGCTTCCCGGCGGGTCTCGCCCGGCTGCGCGGCGGGCGCGCCGACCTGCCGCGTCTGTTCGCCGCCTACCGCGACATCCAGCGGCGTCTGAATCCGCTCGGTCTGCGGGTCGCCGAGCTCGAGCGCAGCGCGCGCGGCGGCTGGCGCTTGCAACTCGATGACGGCCCCCGGGTCGAGCTCGGACGCCAACCATGGACGCGGCGCATCATGCGGCTGGTGGCCTTGTACCCGCGCCTGAGCGCCGATCCGCGGCGCCGGCCGGGGCGCATCGATCTGCGGTACGCGAACGGTCTCGCGGTGAGCTGGCGCGCGGCGGAGAAGGGGCTGGCCGCGCGCGCGCGCCCGGCCGGAGGGAAGAGAGGATGACGCGGAAATCGGACAAGAACCTGCTCGTCGGGCTGGATATCGGCACCTCGAAGGTGGTTTGCATGATCGGCGAGCTGAAGGACGACGGCGGGATCGAGGTGATCGGCTTCGGCTCCAACCCCTCGCGTGGGCTGCGCAAGGGAGTGGTGGTCAATATCGAATCCACCGTGCAGTCGATTCAGCGCGCGGTCGAGGAGGCCGAACTGATGGCCGGTTGCGAGATCCACGCGGTCTACGCCGGCATCGCCGGCAGCCATATCGGCAGCATGAATTCGCACGGCATCGTTGCGATCAAGGACGGCGAGGTCAGCACCTCCGACGTCGACCGCGTGATCGACGCGGCGCGCGCGGTGGCGATCCCGGCGGACCAGAAGATCCTGCACATCCTGCCTCAGGAATTCATCATCGACCACCAGGACGGCATCCGCGAGCCGGTCGGCATGTCCGGCGTGCGTCTCGAGGCCAAGGTGCATCTGGTCACCGGCGCGGTCAGCGCGGCGCAGAACATCGTCAAGTGCGTGCGTCGCTGCGGCCTCGAGGTCGATGACCTGATTCTCGAACAGCTGGCCTCGAGCTACGCGGTGCTCAGCGAGGAGGAGAAGGAGCTCGGCGTGTGTTTGGTCGACATCGGCGGCGGCACCACCGACATCGCGATCTTCACCGAGGGCGCGATCCGCCATACCGCGGTGATCCCAATCGCCGGCGATCAGGTCACCAACGACATCACCGTGGCGCTGCGCACGCCGACGCACAACGCCGAGGAGATCAAGCTGAAGTACGCCTGCGCGCTGACCCAGCTGGCCAGCCCCGACGAAGCGATCGAGGTCCCGAGCATCGGCGACCGGCCGCCGCGTCGGCTCGCGCGCCAGACCCTCGCCGAGGTCGTCGAGCCGCGCTACGAAGAGCTGCTCTCGCTGGTGCAGGCCGAACTGCGCCGCAGCGGCTTCGAGGATCTGATCGCCGGCGGCGTTGTCGTCACCGGCGGCAGCGCCAAAATGGAAGGGCTGATCGAGCTCGCCGAGGAGGTCTTCCACATGCCGGTGCGCCTCGGCGTGCCGCGTCATGTCAGCGGCCTCCCGGCGGTGGTCGGCAACCCGATACACGCCACCGGCGTCGGTCTGCTGTTGTTCGCGCGCAACAATCGCGGCGCGTTCGGGCGGGACTTCGAAGACGCCGGGGCGCATTCGATCTGGAGCCGCATGAAACGTTGGTTCCAGGGCAATTTCTGATCATGGCTCATGATCATGCGCCGGCAGGAGGAGCGGCGCGGCAACCCGGGCGCATGAGGCATGCGCCCGGCAACGTGGTAATTGAAAATCCGTGGAGGATATAGGCAATGTTTGAATTGATGGATGTGGATTCCCAGAACGCAGTGATCAAGGTCATCGGCATCGGTGGCGGGGGCGGCAACGCGATCAATCACATGATCGCCCACCAGATCGATGGCGTCGATTTCATCTGCGCGAACACCGACGCGCAGGCGCTGAACAACAGCCAGGTGCGCACCGTGCTGCAGATCGGCTCGAGCATCACCAAGGGGCTTGGCGCCGGCGCCGACCCCGAGGTCGGACGCCAGGCGGCGGAAGAGGACATCGACCGCATCCGCGAGGCGATCGAAGGCTCCGACATGGTGTTCATCACCGCCGGCATGGGGGGCGGCACCGGCACCGGCGCGGCGCCGGTCGTGGCGAAGGTCGCGCGCGAGCTCGGGATTCTCACCGTTGCGGTGGTCACCAAGCCGTTTCCGTTCGAGGGGGGGCGCCGCATGGCGGTGGCCGAACAGGGCATCGCCGAGCTTGCCGAACACGTCGACTCCCTGATCACGATCCCGAACGAGAAGCTGCTCGCGGTGCTCGGCAAGCATATGAGCCTGCTCGACACCTTCGGCGAGGCCAACGACGTGCTGCGCAACGCGGTTCAGGGGATCGCCGAGCTGATCACCCGTCCGGGCCTGATCAACGTCGACTTCGCCGATGTGCGCACCGTGATGTCCGAGATGGGCATGGCGATGATGGGCAGCGGCGCGGCCAGCGGCGAGGACCGCGCGCGCGAGGCCGCCGAGCAGGCGATCAACAGCCCGTTGCTCGAAGACATCGATCTGGCCGGCGCGCACGGCGTGCTCGTGAACATCACCGCGGGCATGGATCTGACGATCGGCGAGTTCGAGGAGGTCGGCACCACGATCAAGGAATTCGCCGACGACGAGGCCACCGTGGTGGTCGGCACCGTGATCGACCCGGAGATGAGCGACCAGCTGCGCGTCACCGTGGTGGCCACGGGCCTGGGCAAGGAACGCGCCGCGCGCGAGCCGGCCGGGGAGGTCGCGCCGGTGCGACTGGTTTCGGAGCCGCCGGCGCAGCCGGTGCGCGAACGCGAGCCGGCGGCGGCGCCTGAGCCGGTGGCCCCGGCCGCGGCGTCCCGTCCGGCCGAGCCGGCGCCGGCCGCCGCCGGCTATGGCAACGCGACGACCGAACCGGCCAAGAAGAAGCGAGGCATGGACTATCTGGATATTCCAGCCTTTCTGCGGCGCCAGGCGGACTGACTCCGGCGCGCTCCCGACAGCTTGGTTCCAGCGAGTTGTTGTAAAAAACGCAAACTTGCGAAAAATGCCAATCTGGTGCTACTATTGTGGCATCGAAGCAGGAATTGGCGGGCCGGTCAGGAGTTTGTATCGGCCCGGTTCGTTGGGCGGACCATACGGAAGCTATTCGGGACTATGATCAAGCAGAGAACACTCAAGAACGTGATTCGCGCGACCGGGGTCGGTTTGCATTCCGGGGAAAAGGTCTATCTGACCCTGCGGCCGGCCGCGCCGGATTCCGGGATCGTGTTTCGCAGGGTGGATCTCGACGATCCGGTGGATATCAAGGCCTGTCCCGAGAATGTCGGCGACACGCGCCTGTCCACCACGCTGGAAAGGGATGGCGTGCGCATCTCCACGGTGGAGCACCTGTTGTCGGCCTTCGCCGGGCTGGGCATCGATAACGCCTATGTCGATGTCAGCGCGCCCGAGGTGCCGATCATGGATGGCAGCGCCGGTCCGTTTGTATTTTTGATACAGTCGGCCGGCGTCGAGGAACAGCCGGCGGCGAAGCGCTTCATCCGCATCAAGCGCAAGGTCCGGGTCGAGGACGGTGACAAATGGGCCTCGTTCGAGCCGTTCGAAGGTTTCAAGGTCTCCTTTGCGATTGCCTTCGATCACCCGGTGTTCCGGGAACGCAGCAACTATGCGTCGATCGATTTTTCCTCCACGTCGTTCGTGAAGGAGGTCAGCCGGGCCCGGACCTTCGGCTTTCTGCGCGACCTTGAGCGGTTGCGTGAACACAACCTGGCGCTCGGGGGCAGCCTCGACAACGCCATCGTCGTCGACGACTACCGTGTCGTCAACGACGATGGCCTGCGTTACAAAGACGAATTCGTCAAACACAAGATTCTCGACGCGATCGGCGATCTCTACCTGCTCGGGCACAGCCTGATCGGCGCCTTCGAGGGCTACAAGTCCGGACATGCGCTGAACAATCGCCTGCTGCGCGCCCTGCTGGCCGACGCCTCGGCCTGGGAAGAGGTCACCTTCGACGAGGCGCACGGCGCGCCGATCTCCTACATGAAGCCGGCCTGCGTCAGCGTCTGAGCCTGCTCCTCGCGTCTTTCAGCCTTTTCCCGCGTGCCGGCTCAAACGGCGCAAGGCCTCCGCCAAGGCGGGATCCTGGATATTGCTTGCTGTCGTGGCGAGCGATTCGGCGGCGCGCGCGCCGAGGCGGCGTGGCGCGCGGGCGCGGCGCGGGGGCGGGTGGCAGGCGTCCACCCGGATATCGATGGCCAGAATGGCTTCGTGGCGTTTCCGCAACTGTTGCAACAGTCGTGGCAGGGACAGCCGCAGGCGGCTCGCCCACACTGGACTGTCGACGAACAGGCGCAGGCGGTTGTGTCGGAAACGCAGGCCGCGCAGATGGCCGCGCGCGCTCATCGGCAACAGCGCGCGCGCCTCGTCGAGCAGGGCGGCCTGCAACTGGATCTCGTCGAGCAGTTGCCGCATCCGCGCGTTGCGTCGCAAGATATTGTATAATTGGAACGATTTGGTTTTCGGGCGCATGGTGGCATGAGCAACGGCTTGATCGATGGCTGTCTGGGGCTGGGTGGTCCGTCACGCTGCAGGGCATGGCTGGGCTTTGGCGCCTTGCTTGTGCTCGTCGGCATGGTAGCCCTTTCCGCATGGCTCGGCTACCGTCAGGGCGTTGCCGATGCCTCGCCGGACAGCGCGGCCTATCAGGCGCAGATCGCCCGTTTGCTGGAGGCCGACCGGGAAGCCCTGGCCGGCGCGCGGCGGCGCGTCAACGAGCAACTGGATGCATTGGCCTTGCGCCTCGGTGAGTTGCAAGCCCGGATGCTGCGGCTCGATGCGCTCGGTGGGCGGCTGGTGGCGCGCAGCGGTCTGGACGCGACGGAATTCGATTTCGACGCCGAGCCCGCGCGCGGCGGGGTCGATGCCTATCCGGCGCGGGATGCCTCGCCGCGCATGTTGATCGATGACGTTGCGCGTCTGGGCCGCCTGATCGACGATCGCGCGGATAAGCTGACGCTGCTCGAGCAGTTGTTGCTTGAAAAAGAGCTGCGCAACGAGGTCGAGCCCGCCGGCCGGCCGCTGGACAGTGGTTGGGTCTCGGCGCGCTTCGGCATGCGCAACGATCCGTTCGACGGTAAGCGCAAGTTTCATCATGGCATCGATTTCGCCGCCCGGCGCGGCACGCCGATACGCGCCGTGGCGGCTGGCGTCGTGGTCCGTTCCGGCCCGGTCACCGGTTTCGGCAATCTGGTCGAGATCAAGCACGGTAACGGGCTGGTCACACGCTATGCGCACTGCGACAAGACCCTGGCGAAGCTCGGTGAGGTGGTGCGTCGCGGCCAGATCATCGCGACGGTCGGCTCGAGCGGTCGCTCGACCGGCCCCCATCTGCATTTCGAGGTGCTGCGCGACGGCCAGCCGGTCGACCCGGCCGCCTATGTGC
>JALVEB010000107.1 GCA_027008705.1 Sedimenticola sp.
CAGACCGCCGAGAAAACCGATGAAGCCGCGCTCTCGGTGATGAAAAGCTGAATGACGGCAAGCCCCTGGTCGCCCGGATCCAGGTCCGGCGACCGACTGAAAAATGACAGGAGACAGCGATGTTCCCAGCCCTATGGATCGCCAAGACCGGCCTCGACGCGCAGCAGACCAACATGTCGGTCATCTCGCACAACCTGGCCAACGTAAACACCACCGGCTATAAGCGCGACCGCGCGGTCTTCGAGGATCTGATCTACCAGAACGTGCGCCAGGTCGGCGCCGCCTCGTCCGAGAACACCACCTTGCCGTCGGGCTTGCAGATCGGCACCGGTGTCAAAACCGTGGCGACGCAGAAACTGCACAACCAGGGCAACATCGTGCAGACCGGCAACGCCTTCGATATCGCGATCCAGGGACAGGGTTTCTTCCAGATCCTGCATCCCGACGGCAGCATCGTCTACACCCGCGATGGTTCCTTCGGGCTGAGCGCCGATGGACAGATCGTCACCGCCAATGGATATGGCCTGGAACCGGCGATTACCGTGCCGGCGAACACCCGCTCGGTGACGATCGGCTCGGATGGCGTGGTTTCGGCGTTGGTCGCCGGCAACAACCAGCCGACCCAGATCGGCCAGTTGCAACTGGCCAACTTCATCAACCCGACCGGACTCGAGGCGATCGGCGACAACCTGTTCCGCGAGACCGCCGCAAGCGGCGCGCCGACGACCGGCAATCCCGGCAGCGACAGTCTCGGCGGCACCCTGCAAGGCGCGATCGAAAGCTCCAACGTCAATATCGTCGAGGAGATGGTCAACATGATCGAGACCCAGCGCGCCTATGAGATGAACTCCAAGGCGATCGCCACCACCGACGAGATGCTCGGTTTCGTCATCAACCAGCTCTAGGAGGCGCCATGAGCATTCGCATGATCGTCATCGCGCTGAGCGCCTTGCTGCTCGGCGCCTGCGCCGGACCGCCGAAGCGCGATCCGGCCTTCGCCACGGTCGCCCCGCGCGTCGCCCCGGCGCCGCCGCCGGCGAACGGCGCGATCTACAACCCGGCCACCCGGATGGCCTGGTTCGAAAACCTGCGCGCGCGTCGCGTCGGCGATCTGCTGACCATCGAGCTGGTCGAGCGCACCAGCGGCAGCAAGGACGCCAACAGCGAGGTCAAGAAATCCAACAATACCCAGATGGCCAATCCGACGCTGCTCGGCTACAAGCCGCAATTCGGCGCCAACCCGGGGGGCAAGTTCTCGCTCGGTTTCGATTTGAACTCATCGTCCCAGTTCAAGGGGGAGGGCAGCGCCGACCAGAGCAACTCGCTGAACGGCGAGATCACCGTCACCGTGGTCGATGTATTGCCCAACGGCAACCTGGTGGTGCGCGGCGAGAAACGCCTGACGATCAACCGTGGCAACGAGTACGTGCGTATCTCGGGCATCGTCCGGCCGGCGGATATCGATGCCGCGAACCGTGTCGAATCCACCCGCCTGGCCGACCCGACGATCATGTACACCGGTGATGGCGGTGTCGCCGACGCAAGCAAGATCGGCTGGCTCGCGCGCTTCTTCATCAGCGCCATCTCCCCATTCTGAAACCGCCCGGAGTCTTTCTCATGAAGCATTGGTTCCTGATTGGATCGCTCGCGCTGTGGCTCGGCCTGGCCGCCGGCGCGGCGCGCGCCGAGCGCATCAAGGATCTGGCCACGATCGCCGGCGTGCGCGACAACCCGCTGATCGGCTACGGCCTGGTGGTCGGCCTGAACGGCAGCGGCGACAAGCGCAACGCCGCGCCGTTCACCGAACAGAGCCTGAAGGTGCTGCTGACCCGACTCGGCATCACCATCCCGCCGAATATCCAGCTGAATCCGAAGAACGTCGCCGCGGTGGTCGTTCACGCCACCCTGCCGGCCTTCGCGAAGGCTGGGCAGAAGTTGGATGTCACCGTTTCCTCGATCGGCGACGCCAAGAGTCTGCGCGGCGGCAGCCTGTTGATGACGCCGCTGAAGGGCATCGACGGCAAGCTCTATGCCATCGCCCAGGGCAACCTGGTCGTCGGCGGGCTCAGCGCCGCCGGCGCCGACGGCTCCAAGATCACCGTCAATATCCCCAGTGTCGGCCGCGTCCCCAGCGGCGCCAGCGTCGAGCGCGAGGTGGCGAACGCCTTCAACGACGGCGACGGTTTGGTGCTGAATCTGCGCGAGCGGGATTTCACCACCGCGCGGCGCGTCGTCGAGGCGATCGACAAGGCGCTCGGCAAGGGCGTCGCGCGCGCGCTGGATGCCGCCTCGGTGCATGTCGCCGCGCCGCGCGACCCCGACCAGCGGGTGTCGTTCATGAGTCTGCTCGAAAACCTGGAGGTGACCCCGGCCGAGGCCGCCGCCAAGGTCATCGTCAACTCGCGCACCGGCACCGTGGTCATCAACAGCGCGGTGCGGGTCAGCCCGGCGGCGGTCTCCCACGGCAGCCTGACGGTCACCATCAGCGAGAATCCGGCGGTCTCGCAGCCCAACCCGCTGGGGCGCGGCAATACCACCGTGGTGCCGCAGTCCGATGTCTCGGTCGACAAGGAGAACAGCCATATGTTCAAGTTTGCGCCGGGGGTCGGGCTGGATGACGTGGTGCGCGCGGTCAACGAGGTCGGCGCCGCGCCAAGTGACCTGGTCGCGATCCTCGAGGCGCTGAAGCGCGCCGGCGCGCTGCGCGCCGAGTTGCTGGTGATCTGAGTGGGAGCGCATGTCCACGCCGGTTTCGCGATGTGGTGCAGGCCCGATCCAGCGCAGCGGATCGGGCAGCGGCGCAATATTGGGGCACTGCCGTAGCCGGTTCCGCTGCGCTTGAACCGGCCCACAACGGATTCACGAAGCGGGCGTAACCTTACTATGAGCACAATCCGGTGAACGATGCGCACCAGCGTTACTGATTTCTCCGCCCTCGGCGATCTGAAGCGGCTCGCGCGTGATGATCGCGATGCCGCGTTGCGCAAGGTCGCCCAGGAGTTCGAATCCCTCTTCATCGGCCTGGTGCTGAAATCGATGCGCCAGGCCGCGGGCGGCAAGGGCGCTTTCGACAATCAGCAGAGCCTGATGTTTCGTGATCTCTACGATAAGCAGACCGCGGTCGAGATGAGCCGCGCCGGGGGTATCGGTCTGGCCGATGTCATCGTCCGTCAGCTTGGGCGCAACGATGGGGCGGCTTCGGCGACCGGCGGCGTCGCGCCGGAGATGCCTAAAACCCGCATCCCGTCCCCGCTTCCGCTGGTGGCGCTGCCTTCCACCAGGCCGGATGCGCCGCCAGGCCGGCCGCTGGCGCGCGAGAGCCCGTCCGGCTTCGACAGCCCGGAGGATTTCATTCGCAC
>JALVEB010000108.1 GCA_027008705.1 Sedimenticola sp.
ATCGGTCGCCATCCTCTCCGCCGGCGCCAAGCCGGCGCATGCGTCGGTGCTGGTATGCCGGGCAATCTCGCAGGCGGCCTGGACGGCGTCCCGAACCGCCTGGGACGAGAGATCGGAGGTGCTCGCAGAACCCTTGCTGTGGTCGAAGTAAACGCTTACTTCCAGACCCTGATCACGATCGTGTTCGATGGTCTCGACGTCACCGAGACGCGCGGTCACGGCATAGCCGGCGCTAAGGTTGACGCCGGCCTCGGCGGCATCAGCGCCCTGTCGCCGGGCTTCGTCGAGCAGCTCGGCGATGATGCTTTCGAGGCGTTGGCGCTCACGGCGTACATCGCTCATGCGGCCGTCCCCCCAACCGTGATCTCATCGACCTTCAGCGTCGGCTGACCGACACCGACCGGCACGCTCTGGCCCTCTTTTCCGCACACCCCGATGCCGCTGTCGAGCGCGAGGTCGTCGCCGACCATGCTGACGCGGTTCATGACC
This sequence comes from Sedimenticola sp., assembly GCA_027008705.1. Lineage (GTDB taxonomy): Bacteria > Pseudomonadota > Gammaproteobacteria > Chromatiales > Chromatiaceae > JALSSX01. The sequence goes on from JALVEB010000108.1 coordinate 490, forward strand.
TCGGGCCCGTTGCCGATCAGGGTCGCGCCCTTCACCGGCGCGGTCACCTTGCCGTTCTCGATGAGGTAGGCTTCGTTCAGCGAGAACACGAACTTGCCGGAGGTGATATCGACCTGGCCGCCACCGAAATTGACCGCGTACAGGCCGTTCTCGACCGAGGCGATGATCTCGCCGGGGTCATCGCGCCCGGCGAGCAGGTAGGTGTTGGTCATGCGCGGCATCGGCAGATGGGCGTAGGATTCACGCCGGCCGTTGCCGGTTGGCGCCTGCCCCATCAGGCGGGCGTTCATGCGGTCTTGCATGTAGCCTTTCAGGATGCCGTTCTCGATCAACACGGTCCGTTCGCCCGGCGTGCCCTCGTCATCGATGGTCAGTGAGCCGCGCCGCCCCGGCAGGGCGCCATCGTCGACCACGGTGCATTTTTTCGAGGCCACCTGCTCACCGATACGACCGGCGAAGGCCGAGGTGCCCTTGCGATTGAAGTCGCCTTCGAGCCCATGGCCGACCGCTTCATGCAACAACACGCCGGGCCAGCCCGGACCGAGCACCACCGGCATCGCCCCGGCCGGCGCTTCGACCGCCTCGAGGTTGACCAGGGCCTGGCGCACCGCCTCGCGCGCGTACTGCTCGGCGCGCGCCTCGTCGATGAAGTAATCCAGCGTGGTGCGCGCGCCGCCACCGGCATAGCCTTGCTCACGACGGCCTCCTTGCTCGGCGATCACGCTGACGCTCATGCGCACCAACGGGCGCGTGTCGGCCGCGAGCGCGCCCTCGCTGTTGATCACCAGCACCACGTCATAGGCCGCGACAAGGCTGACGAAGACCTGTTTGATGCGCGGATCCGCCTGGCGCGCGGCGGCATCGGCGCGCTTCAGCAGATCGATCTTGCGCGCCGCGTCGAGCGACACCAAGGGGTTGGAAGGCGCATACAACGGAGCAGGCGCTATGGCATCGCCGACGCGCACCCGTCGCTGCTGCCCGGAACGCGCAATCGCGCGCGCGCCGCGCGCGGCTTCCAGCAGATTGTCCAGATGGATGTCATCGGTGAAGGCGAAACCGGTTTTCTCACCGCTGATCGCGCGGATGCCGCAACCCTGATCGATGTTGTAGCTGCCTTCGCGCACGATGCCGTCTTCCAGCACCCAGGATTCGCTGCGTGAATTTTCGAAATAGGCATCGGCGTAGTCGACGCGCGCGCTCAAGGCACTGCCGATGACGCGTTCGAGCTGTTCGGTCGGCAGACCGACCGGCTCCAGCAGGGTCGATCTGGCGATCTCCAGGATCTCTGTTTCCATGTGTTCTCGTCGGGGTGGGGCGGCCGCGGGCCGCCGGGTTATCGGCAGTGCAGGCGACGGTGCCGGAGGCACGGAAAGTTGCGCCGCACCGAGATCAGGTAATCGGCGTCGATCGCACCGGTGATCGCGCCGCTGCCACGCGGCGCCTGCGACAGGATCGTGCCCCAGGGGTCTACGATCATGCTTTGGCCGTGGGTCTCGCGCCCACTGACATGATAGCCCCCCTGCGCCGCGGCGACGACATAGGCGAGGTTCTCGATCGCGCGCGCGCGCACCAGCGGTTGCCAATGCGCCTTGCCGGTGATCGCGGTGAACGCCGACGGCAATACGAAGATCTCGGCCCCGGCATCGATCAGCTTGCGAAACAGCTCCGGAAAACGCAGGTCGTAACACACCAGCATGCCGATCTTGCCGAACGGACTGTCGACGACGACCGGCGCGTCCCCCGGCTCGATGGTTTCGGATTCGATGTAACGCTCGTCGGCCTCGACCAAATGGACATCGAACAGGTGCAGCTTGTCGTAGCGCGCAACCCGTTTTCCGCTGGCATCGAACAGCAGGCTCGCGGCGCGCACCTTGCCGGCGCGCGAGGCTTCCAGCGGTATGGTTCCTCCGACCAGCCAGACGCCGAAACGTTCCGCAAGGCCGGACAGAAAGCTTTGCAACGGACCGTCGCCATCGGGCTCGCCGAGATTCAACAGTTCCTTGTCCGAGCGGCCCATGAAGGCAAAGTTCTCCGGCAACACGACCAGCCCGGCGCCGGCCTCCGCCGCTTCTCCGACCAGCCTTTCCGCTTCCAGCAGGTTGGCGCTGACATTCGAGCCGGAAGCCATCTGGATGGCAGCGGCGAGGGTCTTGGCTTTGCGATTCGTCATGGCGCTATTGTAGCCGGATTCCGGCGCGCGCACGAGCCAGCACGGCCGGCCATGCAGGGCAATCGCGCATAATTTCGCTTGACGCTTCCTGGTTTCATAGGCTTAGCGGTGTCGTCCGATCCGCCGCGCTTGATCGGGCCCGCGCTTTGTCAGGCCGATGCCATTACAGCGCGATGGCCCTGGCCGCCCATGACAGCGGGCCTGCTCAACGCATTTCCGCGTCTTCGTCATAGTTATGGATATCGCTGACATCGCCGTGCGGGGCGCGTGGCGGCGTCAGGACCCGTGTGAGCGGCTTGTCCAGGGTTCCTTCCAGGCGAAACCGCAGGGTGGAAGCGGCATCGACCTGTTTTTTCAGCAGGTTGCGCGCCAGCATCAAGGCGGCGCCGACCACGGGGCCGCCGGCCACCGCTCCGGCGACGGTGAGGGTCGATCCGAATTCCGGCACCACGGTGGCGAGCAGGTTCATCGGCTGCGGCGGTTTCAGGTCGAGCCAGCCGTCGAGCGTCACCCGTCCGATCGGCCCGGTGACGGCGAAACCCCGGGTCGACAGCCGTCCGCCGGCGATCCTCACCTTGCCTTTGGCTTCGTCGACATAGAGCCCCTGCTTGAGCACATCGTCGAACTTGAGACGCAGGCGTCTGCCGATCGCATCGAGGCTGACCAGCCCGAGCAGTTTGGCGACTCCGGGCTTGACGCCGATGAAGCGCGCCTTGCGCAAGGCGATATCGGCCTCGCCATCGAGCCTTTCGATGGCAAAATCGCCCGGTCCGCCACGCCACCCGAGTCGCAATCCGAGGTCGGCGCCGCCGTCGCGCACCTTATCGCTGATCCCGGTGTCGCGAAGGAAACGGCCGAGTCGCTTCAGGTGGAGCTCGAGATGCATCTCGCTGTGTTCGCCGGCATCGCGATGAACCCACAGGCCGTCACCGAGGATGCGGGTGTCTTCGTCTTCGAGACGGAGGTTCTCGAAGCGCAACCCTCCCCGGGTGTGTCGCGCGCGCAACGTGGCATGGCCGAGCCGGTGTTTCCCCAAGGCCAGTTCTCCGATCCGGATCTCGAAGGGGGGGAGCGATTCGGGACGGATGCCCGCACCCTTGGGGCTTGGCCCTTCGCTGTCCGGATCCAGGCGCAAACGGCTGAAGGTGATCGTCACCGGTCCACGACCCGCGCGCGACAGTCCGCCGCGCAGGCCGTCGCCCGCAAGCTTCAGCGACCAGCCAGGGGGTGAGCCGGGGTGGTAGCCGCCCTCGATGGCGACATCCCGCCAGCTCCCCAGCGGACTGCGCAGCCGGTCGATGCGGATCTTGGCCCCGAGTTCGTCCACCAGCGCCTCGCCGTCGTCCGGCAAGGGCTGGCGCGCGAGCCAGTCCCGCCAGCGGGCGATGTCCAGTTCGGCGAGGCGTCCGCTCAGGTGGATGCCCGCGCGTGGGCCGCCGGAGGCCGACCCGCCCTTGCCGAGGCGCGCGCGCACCCAGCGGGGTCGCCAACCTTCCCGCGTGGCATCGAGCTGGGTTTCCGCCCATAGCAGGTCGCCAAGCCGCGCCGTGATATGCTGGCGTTGGGCGCTTTCCAGTTCGACCCACAGTTCCAGCGGCCGGGCGATGATTCGAGGTTTGCCGAACGGCGGCGGCAGATCGAGCGCGATCCCACGCAGATCGCTGTCGATCTCGAGCCGCGGATGGCCCTTGCCCACCGCCGGCAGCTCCATCTCGGCGCGCACCCGGGCCTTGCCCTTGGCGTTGGCGGCGATCGCCGCGCCGAGACTCGCGGCTTCCAGGGTGGCGCGCGCCAGGATGCGTGTTCCGCCGCCGTCGGGCCGCTCGATATCCACCACCAACGGGTTGCCGCGCCAGCGCGCGCGCAAGCCGCTGCCCTGAATCCCGTCTCCGTCGATCCGCAAACGGCCCGAGATGGCTTCCAGTCCGGCGGCGTTCTTGCCGATGCGCAGTCGGTCGTCATGGAGCCTCAGCTCGGCGACGATGCGGACAGGGTGTTCCTTCGCATGCGCGCCGAGCGGGATCGACAACCGCAGCCCGGCTTCGGCGGGGCCGCTCGGATCGATGCTCGCGAGATAGCCCTGCCGCTTCAGACGAGGCCGCAACAAGGCCAATGCTTCGCGCAGATCGCCGCGCGCATGCCCGCGCAATTGCATGCCGGTGGCGTGACGCAAGGGGTGGATATTCAGGGCGACATCAGTGAGCGCGATCCGTTGTAAGCGCGCCCGCCCCCGTTCGATGCGCAAACGATTGTCAAGAAACTCGACGCGCGCGGCCAATCCCTCGAGATCCGGCCAGTTTTTCAGGAAATGGAGTTCCATCTCCTCGACATCGAACAATACCTGGAAGCGTCCGTCGAGCGTCTTGTCGAATGGGAAATGGCGGGGCGACCCGACGAACAGAAAACCGCCGGAGGGCACGCGTCCGCGGACGAAGGCCTGGTCCAGCCAGGAGAGCAGGCGCGGTTTCATCACCCGCGCCGGGAAGTAGCGCTTGGCATGGGCCGCCTCGCCGTTGCGAAAGCGCCCGACGATATCGAGCAGCGGCGGGCCCTTGCCGGGCAGTTCGACGCGCAAGGCTACATCGCTGTCCAGATCAGGGTTGCGGATGTGCAGATCGTCGCTGTCGAGCAGCAGGACGTCTTCATGGCGTTCGAGCCGCAAGCGACCGTCGATGGAGAAGCTGAGCGGGGCGCGGAACAGGCCGCCGCTGTCGAGCTCGACGTCGACGCCATGCAGGCGGGCCTCGATGCGCTTCGGCGTGGCATCCAGGATGGCATCGATCCGCGCGATGCCCGGTATCTTCCCCACCGCTTCCAGCCGCAGCTGCTCCAGGCGAGACACCACGCGCCATTGCCCGTCTTCGGCGAAGTGAGCGCGTACTTCCATCATCTGGCCGGCGGGCTTCGCCGCGGCCAGCCAGCGCTCCACGCGCTCGTTGGCGACGCGTTGGAGCCAGCGCGCCAGCGCCGCCAGGCCCACGCGATCGGCGAACAGGCGGTACCCCTCGCCGGCGCGGTAGGCGAGCGCGGCGCGGCGCGGCAGGATCGGGCCGTTGGGCGAGCGGGCCATGAGGTCGAGACGCCAGTCCCGGTCGCCACCGGTCCAACGCAATGCGTATTCGCCGCGCAGCGCGAGCGGCGCGCTGTCGGGGGTCGTCGACAACGATGCGCCGATGCCGCGCAGGCGCGCGTCGAAACGCGCCACGCGTCCGGCCCGCAGATCACCCCACAGCTCGCCGCTGAGTCTGCCGCCGAGGCGCGCGCCCGCGGGCATGCGCGCCTGCAATACCTTGGCGAGCGGGAAGCGGCGGGCCTGGGCGTAGACCCGGCCGTCGAGTCCGCCGGCTCGCCCGGAATGGCCGCGCACGTCCAGCACCAGGCGCAGCTGCGCCTCGCCGGCAGGCTGGGCGCGGCGGGTCGCCAGATCGATGCGCGCGTCGATCAGATGACGGCCCGCGAGATTGCGCAACTGCGCCCGCGCCAGGTGCAGGGGCATGTCGCGATAGTCCGCGACCTCTCGGCGCCAGTGCACGCGGGTATCCTCCAGCAACAGGTTCGGCAGGCTCTCGAACAAGGCCATCGCGCGCAGACTGCCGCTGCCGGGACGTTTCAGGCCGCTGATCGAGAAGCGCCCGTCACGATACTGGAACAGCGTGAACTCGGTGTCGCGCAGCACAATCTGCTCGAAACGCGGATGCCATTCGCGCAGGGAGGCGAACATCGCCAGGTCGAGACGCAGTTCGCCGACGTGGATGCGCTGGTCCGGGTCGAGCGGGTCGGCCAGCTCCGTATCGAGGAACAGAACGCGCGGTCCGCTGCCGGTCCAGCGCGCGCTGATGCGGCCGATCGTGACATCGACGCCCAGCGCCCGGCTCAGACTCCGCTCCAGTGGGGCGCGCAGCTGATCGGCGAACGGCAGCGTGAGATTCAGCGAGGCGAGCAGGAAACCAACGACGATCACCCCGACGACGCCCAGCGCGAGCAGCTTGCGCGAGCAGGTGATGGCGAAGGTCTTCACGCGGACTCGCCCGGCCTACATCAGCACGACATCGTACTGTTCTTGGGTGTACAGCGATTCGGCCTGAAGCTTCACCGGTTTGCCGATGAATTGTTCGAGTTCGGCCAGGTTGTCCGACTCCTCATCGAGCAGGCGGTCGATGACCTCGGCCGAGGCCAGCACGAGCAGCTGGTCGGCATCATACTGGCGCGATTCTCGCAGGATCTCGCGAAAGATCTCGTAGCAGGTGGTCTCGGCGGTCTTCATCGAGCCACGCCCCTCGCAACAGGGGCAGGGTTCGCACAATACATGCTCGAGCGATTCGCGCGTGCGCTTGCGCGTCATCTCGACCAGACCGAGGCTCGAAACCTCGGAGATGTGGGTCTTGGCGTGGTCCTGCGCCAGACATTTGCGCAGCGCGCGCAGCACTTGGCGCTTGTGCTCCTCGTCCTGCATGTCGATGAAATCGATGATGATGATGCCGCCAAGGTTGCGCAGACGCAGTTGGCGACAGATCGTCTGCGCCGCCTCGAGGTTGGTTTTGAAGATGGTCTCTTCGAGGTTGCGGTGGCCGACGTAGGCGCCGGTATTGACATCGATCGTGGTCATCGCCTCGGTCTGATCGATGATCAGATGGCCGGCCGACTTCAGATCCACCTTGCGGTCCAGCGCGCGCTGGATCTCGTCCTCGACACCGTAGAGGTCGAAGATCGGCCGCTTGCCCGGGTAGTACTCGACCTGGATGTTGGCGTTCGGCATCAGCTTCTCGACGAAATGCACCGCCTTCTCCCAGGTGGAGCGCGAGTCGATGCGCACCTTCTCGACCTCGGGGCCGATCAGGTCGCGCAGCGCGCGCTTGGCCAGCGGCAGGTCCTCGTGCACCAAGGCCGGAGCCTGACTCTCGCGCACCTTCTCGGAGATCGATTGCCACAGCCGTTGCAGAAACAGCATGTCGCTCTCGAGCGCCTCGCGGCTGGCGCCCTCGGCGGCAGTGCGCGCGATGAAGCCGCCCGGCAGCTCTCCGCGCTGCATGAAGTCGCCGATGATATCGCGCAGACGTTGGCGTTCTTCCTCGTCGTCGATCTTCTGCGATACCCCGACATTGGCCATCTCGGGAATGAATACCAGGTAGCGCGACGGCAGCGACAGGTTGGTGGTGAGCCGCGCGCCCTTGCCGCCGATCGGATCCTTGACCACCTGCACGACGATGCTCTCGCCCTCATGCACCAACTGCGAGATCTGATCGCCGCGCGCATCGGGGTTACCGCCCGGCCCGATCGCCGAGGCATGCAGAAAGGCCGCGCGCTCGAAGCCGATATGGACGAACGCCGCCTGCATGCCCGGCAGGATGCGCACCACCTTGCCCTTGTAGATGTTGCCGACCAGGCCGCGCCGCGCGGCGCGCTCGATCATCACCTCCTGCACCACGCCGTTCTCGACCACCGCGACGCGGGTCTCGGGAGGGGTCACGTTGACAAGAATCTCTTCACTCATGAGGCATTGGTTCTCTGATTCTGATGCGGTTTCGACTCCGACGCCGCGATCAATGGATCGATGCCGACCGTTCGCAGCAATCCCGCGGTCTCGAACAACGGCAGGCCCATGACCCCGGAATAGCTGCCCATGATCTCGCGCACGAACACCGCGCCCAGCCCCTGGATGGCGTAGCCGCCGGCCTTGTCGCGCGGCTCTCCGGTCTCCCAATAGGCCGCGATCTCGGACGCCTCGAGCGCGCGAAAACGCACCTCGGTGCAACTCTCGGCCTGCCGTGTCCCACCGTCGACGCATAACGCCACCGAAGACCAGACGCGATGCGCGCGCGCCGAGAGCCGACCGAGCATGCGCGCGGCGGCCCGCCGGTCGCGCGGCTTGCCGAGGATCTCGCCATCGACCTCGACCACGGTATCGGCCGCCAATACCGGTCGAGCCGGGTGACTCGCGGCTACCGCCCACGCCTTCTCGCGCGCCATGCGCGCAACATAGCGCGCGACCGCCTCGCCAGGGCCGGGCGTTTCATCGATGTCGGCGACGGCGACATCGAAATCGACCCCGATCTGGCGCAACAGTTCGGCGCGGCGCGGGGATTGCGAAGCCAGAATGAGGCGCGTCATACTCATTCCCGATGGTAGGGATGGTGATTCAGGATGCTCCAGGCGCGATACAACTGCTCGGCCACCAGCACGCGCGCCAACGGGTGCGGAAAGGTCAGCGGCGACAAGGACCAACGCCAGTCGGCGCGCGCCAGCACGGCCTCGTCGAGGCCTTCCGGGCCGCCGATCAGCAGGCTTAGATCCCGACCATCGCCGAGCCAGCCGGAAAAACGTTGCGCCAGCTCAGGCGTGGAGAGCAATCGTCCGCCGATGTCGAGCGCCACGACATAGCTGCCCGGCGCGATGGCGGCCAGCATTTTCTTGCCTTCTTCCTTCAGGATACGCCCAATTTCCGGTTTTTTCCCGCGTTTACCGGGCGAGATCTCCTTCAGCGACAAGGCGCATTCCGGCGGCAGGCGGCTGCGGTAGCGTTCGAAGCCCTCGGCCACCCAGGCCGGCATGCGGTCACCGACCGCGATCAAAACCATCTTCATCGCGCCAGGCTCTCCAGGAAGCGTGTGAACGGGCCGGCGGGCCTCCACCGCGATCTCGAAAACGAAAATCCCTCGGAAAAACGCTCATTCCAGTGAGATATACGGGTTAAAGCACCAGGATCCGGCGTCGATAATACCGAAACCAGTCGATCTTGGACATGCATTCATGACAATCACAGCGAGCGCGGATATCGTTCGGCCCACGGCCTCCAGGTTACGCCGTTTCCGGGTCTTCCGTCACCTCGATGACGAGTTGCTCGAACGCGTCGCCGCGCGCGCCGAACAGCGTTCACTGAGACGGGGACGCACCCTGCTGGCGCTCGGCTCCAGCGATGAATATCAATACTTCCTGCTGTCCGGTCGCTTGAAACTCACCGCTGAGGATGGCCGCGTGGTTCACCTCGAGGCCGGCACGCCATCGGCCACACAGCCGATCGCCCAGCTACGACCGCGGCGCTACCAGGTCGTCGCCGAATCCCCGGTGGAGTACCTCCGCGTGCCGTGCGAGATCCTGTTGCGCCTGCACAATCCGCAGGCTGAGGAGATGGACTGGGACAGCATCACGCTGGACGACGATGACCAGGATTCCGCGCTCACCAACAGGGTTTCCTATGAGCTCTACCGCGCCATCCAGTCGGATTCGCTGGTGCTGCCGAGCCTGCCCGACATGGCGCGCAAGGTCGGCATCGCGGTGCGTCAGCCCGAGATCGACGCCCGGCGGCTGGCGCGCATCATTCAGGCCGACCCGGTGATCTCGGCGAAACTGATCAAAACCGCCAACAGCGCGCTGTACAACGGTCGCGGCACCATCGACAGTCTCGCCCCGGCGATCGTCAAGCTGGGCCTGCAAACGACCCAATCGCTGGTCATCACCTTTGCGCTGCGCGAGCTTTATCGCACCAAATCCGCTCTGCTTTCGGCGCACATGACCAAACTGATGAACAAGAGCATCAAGGTCGCCGCGTTGGCGCATGTGCTGTGCCGCTGTTGCGGCGTCGGACTGGATCCAGAGGAAGCCTTGCTCGCCGGACTGGTGCACAACATCGGCGGGGTCGCAATCCTCGACTATGTGCGCCGCTTTCCGGATGTTCTGACCGACCAGCGTCAGTTGAGCGGCACGATGCAGGCGCTGATGGGAGAATCGTCCAGCCTGATCCTGAAGAAATGGGATTTCGCCGACAAGTTCGTCGAGGCCGCTCAACATGCCAGCGACTGGACCTACCATCATGACGGCAAGCCGAGGCTGGTCGACATCGTCCTGATCGCCCATATGCACAGCCTGATCGGATCCCGCGAGCTGGCCGGCAAGCCGCGCATGGACGAGCTGCCGGCCTATCGGAACTTGGAACTCGACGGCCTTACCCCGCACGCCAGCCTGCGCCTGCTCGACGAGGCCCGGCAGGATGTCGCCGAAACCCAGCGTCTGTTGCTGAACGGTGGTTGACGATCAATCGTCCGGACGGATGTGTTCGATATAGCGCGGGGTTTCTTCCATACACAGCTCGATCGATTCGCCATCGATCGCGATCGGCTCGTCCGCGCCCTCCACCTTCAAGCGACAAAACACCCGTCCCCGGCTTTGAAGCGGTAGCGGGATCATGTCGCGATAGGTATAGATGTTCTCCCCGACGTCACCTCCCGCACAATCGGCCGGCAACGGCGGCAGTTCGCCCACGATCTCGGCATGCCCGAACAAGATATCGCCATTCTGGCGCCAACGAGTCTTCTCCACCGAACCGCTCATGGTCTTGATCAGGTACGCCGGCTCCAGACGCACGCGCACCTGGTCGCCATCGACGCGCACCGCCGCGATCCGGCTACCGATCAGTTCGATGCTGGTTGAATCCATGGGTTTCTCCAAGTGTAGTGGCAAACTATGTCGCGGAGTATATACGAACAGCTGGCAGAGCAAGCAGGCGGCCGCCTCGGCCCAGATTCATGAATACCAGGAGCCAGCCCAGTGACCCTGCCGTCGCAGACGAGGCAGAACCCCTGTGCAGGTATGGATATTGTCTTGGATCATGAGACCCAGCGTAGTTTGCGTCTTGCGAAAAGATCGTTCTTGCCGAGAGATTGCTGACGCCATGGCGCCGCGCGATCGCGTTGTTCGAGATCGAAGGGTCCGCCGCCTGGATCTCGCGGCGTACCTCGGGCGTGGTGCGAGCCTTCTTGTGGAGTGAAATGTTCATGCCGGATTGCCTCGTGCGTATGAATGAGGCTCTTCCGCGAGGGCCTGTAGCACCGCTCTCGCCTGGACACAGAGCATAGCCCCTTTTTGGGATATCATCACACGGGCCTTGACACTCACCCACGATAAAAACAGCCACCGCTATCGGCGGTTTCTAGAGAAAACATCTACCGAAATCTACTTGAGAACGTATCAGTGATATTTTCTGTAAAGAAACAGTCAATAGCAGAAGCCGCGTAACATTGAAGC